>NZ_JAQOSR010000029.1:0-60126 GCF_046718885.1 Bradyrhizobium sp. UFLA01-814
CCATGGTCGTCGGCAGCGTCAGATGTGTATAAGAGACAGGCTGGTGGCCGTCGACCCTTCGAGACGCCGCTTCGCGGCTCCTCAGGGTGACGGTGAAAGAGGGGAAGCCGCTGAAGCAATATTAATCCTAAGGCAAAACAGCGCGGATCGGCCGAGATTGGCGACGACAAACCCGCTTGCGGCCGGGCGAGCGGGCATGCGACCCTAGGCGAAAGCGTAAAAGCGTCCTGTTGTGAGTGGAGGTGAGGACGATGAAGGCGATTATCGTCGGAGGCGGAATCGGAGGCCTCACCACTGCGCTGATGCTGCGCTCGCGCGGCATCAGTTGCGAGCTGTACGAGCAGTCCGAGACGATCCGCGAGCTCGGCGTCGGCATCAACACATTGCCGCATGCGATCCGCGAGTTGGCGGGGCTTGGCCTGCTCGACAAGCTCGACGAGGTGGCGATCCGGACCTATGAGCTGTTCTATCTGACGCGACATGGCCAGCAGGTCTGGCACGAGAAGCGCGGGCTCGATGCCGGCCACGAGGTGCCGCAATTCTCGATCCATCGCGGCCGTCTGCAAAGCGTGATCCATCAGGCCGTGGTCGATCGGCTTGGCGCGGATGCGATCCGCACCGGCTGCCGGCTCGGCTCCTTCACCCAGGACGAGGGCGGCGTCTCGGCCTATTTCTTCGATCGCGGTGGCGCCCATGTGCACACGGCGCGCGGCGACATCCTGATCGGCGCCGACGGCATCCACTCGAAGGTGCGGCAGACGCTGTTTCCGGATGAAGGCGGGCCGTGCTGGAACGGCCTGATGCTGTGGCGCGGCGCCACCGATTGGCCGGCCTTCCTGACCGGACGCTCGATGATCATCGCCGGCGGGCTGAACGCCAAGGCCGTGATCTATCCGATCGCGCCGGGCTCGAGCCCGGCGAGCCGCCTCACCAACTGGGCGGTGCTGGTGCGGATCGGCGACGGCACCTCGCCGCCGCCGCGCCGTGAGGGCTGGTCCAATCTCGGCCGGCGCGACGAGATGATGCCCTATGTCGCGAGCTTCACGATCCCGCAGGTCGACTTTACCGGCCTGATCAACGCGACGCCGGAGTTCTGGGAGTATCCGTGTTGCGACCGCGATCCCTTGCCGTATTGGTCGTGCGGCCGCGTCACGCTGCTCGGCGATGCCGCGCATCCGATGTATCCGGTCGGCTCGAACGGCGCTTCTCAAGCCATTCTCGATGCGCGCTGCCTGGCCGACATGCTGGCGCGATCGGAGCATCCGCGGCAGGCGCTGGCGACCTATGAGCGGCAGCGGCTGCCGATGACCGCCGACATCGTCGCCTCCAACCGCCGCGGCGGGCCGGAAGGCGTGATCGACGCCGTCGAGCAACTCGCGCCGCAGGGCTTTACCGACGTCGGCACTATTCTCAATTACGAGGCGCGCGAGGCGATCGTGCGTGGTTACGCGGCCAAGGCCGGCTTTGCCGCGCGCGTGGTGGCGCGGCAGTAGCCTGGAAAGGAGCGGACGTTTCGCAAAGTCGGTTCGCTTCATTACCCCCTCATGGTGAGGAGGCGCGCATGCGCCGTCTCGAACCATGAGGCCCGGCCTGCGGCCTCATCCCTCGAGACGCGCGTTCGCGCTCCTCGGGATGAGGGGACAGAGCTGGTGATGCTGTTACGCCGGAGGCGGCGGCAGGAAGTGGATGTTGTGCTCGGCGGCGAGCCGCACCACGTCATCCGGGTTCTGCTCCTTCATGTTGTGGATCGCCCAGAACAGGTCGTAGAGCCGGCGCGTCGGCGACACCCAGAACAGCGTCTTGGCCGGCTGCTGCGACTTGTTGAAGATGCCGTGCGGCTTGCCCATTGGCAGGCGCACCAGATCGCCAGGAGTTGCGGATTCATCGGCACCGTCGAGCATGAAGTCGAGCTTGCCCTCGAGGATGTAGAGGTACTCGTCCTGGTCGGGGTGGATATGCGGAGGAACGAAGGTGCCCGGCGGGAAGGTGGCGTGCCAGGAGAATGAATGCTCGGTGCGGCTCTTCGGCACGTAGGTCTGGCCGAGGATGCTCCAGGAAATGCCCTGGATGCCTTCATTGGCGCGAGTGATGCCGGCGATCTCGTCTTTTATGCTCATGCTTGCTCCATGTTTCCATTTGACGCGTTTTCTTCACGCGAACCGGTATCCACTTCGCTCGAAAACGCTTTGAACGCCTTACTTTGCCGCGCAGTCCTTGGCGTAGCGGTCGCCATAATTCGAAAACACCTTCTCGACGATCTCGGTCTGGAATTTGCCGTCCGGACGCTTCGCGACCTTGGTGAGGTAGAAATCCTGAATCGGATAGCCGTTGTTGCTGAACTTGAAGTTACCGCGCAGCGAGGTGAAGTCGGCCTTTTTCAGCGCCGCAGCGACCGCGTCCTTGTTGGAGAGGTCGCCCTTTGTGGCCTTGACCGCGCTGTCGATCAACAGCGCGGCGTCATAGGCCTGCATGGCGTATGTGCCGGGCACGCCGTTGTAGGCCGCCTCATAGGCGGCGACGAACTTTTTGCTTTGGGGATTGTCGAGATCAGGCGCCCAGTTCGCCCCGCCGAACATGCCGACCGCTGCGTCCTGCTGCGCGGGCAGGGTGGATTCGTCGACGGTGAAGGCGGAGAGCACCGGCACCGTGGCGCCGGCCTGCTTGTATTGCTTCACGAGGTTCACGCCCATGCCGCCCGGCATGAAGGTGAACAGCGCGTCCGGCTTCAGCGCGGCGATCTTGGACAACTCGGGCTGGAAATCCAGCGTGTTCAGCGGCGTGTAGGATTCCTCGACGATCTCGCCCTTGTAGTCGAGCTTGAATCCGGCGACGGAGTCGCGGCCGGCCTGATAGTTCGGCACCAGCAGGTAGACGCGCTTGTAGCCGCGGTCCTGCGCCACCTTGCCGAGGATCTCGTGCACCTGGTCGTTCTGGTACGACGTCACATAGAAGAACGGGTTGCACTCCTTGCCGGCATAGCTGGAGGGACCTGCGTTCGGGCTGATCAGGAAGGTCTTGCTGTCGGTGACCGGGCGGTGGATCGCCTGCAGGATGTTGGAGAAGATCGGGCCGACCACGAAGTCGACCTTGTCGCGCTCGAGCAGGCCGCGCACCTTGACCACCGCGCCGTCGGGCTTCAGTTCGTCGTCGGCGTTGACGATCTCGACATCGCGGCCGGCCATCTTGCCGCCGAGGTCCTTGATCGCGAGCGCAAAGCCGTCGCGGACCTGCTGGCCGAGCGCCGCGGCCGGGCCCGAGGTCGTGACCAGCACGCCGATCTTGATCTTCTCCTGCGCGGTCGCCGGGGTGACCGCGACACCGAGCAGCGCCGCCAATCCCGCGAGCTTCGTCAATTGTTTCATCTCACTCCCCCAACCATTGGCTTGATGCTTCGGCTGCCGATTTGGCCGCAGCTTAGTCTGACGCGCGCGACCGCTGCAAGCGATGCGGCATTGCGTCAGGATGATCGCCGCGGACCATGCAGGCGTCGCACATGCAAGCGCCGCGCCAATTGCTTGAAGTTTAAAGAAATTGCAGGATTGCCCAGGCGTATCGGGCACGATTCGCAATTGTCCTTGCGGGACGCCGCGAATTGCTTGAAGCTCAAAACAATTGGTCCGACCGGAACCCGCCGCGGAGGCGCGATCGCCGCATGATCCTCGATTCCGAAACCAAAGCCGTCGAACTGCCCGACGATCACGGCACCGAGCTGCGGCTGTGGCTGCGCCTCTTGACCTGCACCACGCTGATCGAAGGCGAGGTGCGCAGCCGGCTGCGCGAGAAGTTCGACGTCACGCTGCCGCGCTTCGACCTGATGGCCCAGCTCGACAAGGTGTCCGACGGCATGACGCTGTCGGACCTGTCGAAGCGGATGATGGTGTCGAACGGCAACGTCACCGGGCTGGTCGAGCGCCTGGTTGAATCAGGCCATCTCGATCGCCGCACCTCGGAGACGGACCGCCGCGTGCAGTTTATCCGGCTCACAAAACTCGGCCGCGCCGAATTCCGCAAGATGGCCGCCGAGCACGAGAAGTGGATCGCCGATATCTTCGGCGATCTCTCGCCGAAGGATATCCGCGAACTGATGCGGCTGCTCGCCAAGGCCAAGGGCTCGGCGCAGCGCTCCGCCAAGGCGAGGAGCGCTTAAGCCGTGACCGAGGTCGATTACGAGGTCGAATACAACAACCGGGCGCGGGTGCCGGAAAATCCGGCGCTGATGGCCGGCTGGGCGAGGGACTCCGCGGCGTATCGCGAGCAGCATCCGCCGCGGCGACTGACCTATGGTCCGGACAGCCGCAACGTCATCGACCTGTTCGAAGGCGATCGTGACGGGCCGCTCGCGGTTTTTATCCATGGCGGCTACTGGCAGGCGCTCGACGGCTCGTCATCGAGCCACTGCGCGCGAGGGCTCAACGGCCACGGCATCAGCGTCGCGGTGCCGAGCTACGATCTCTGCCCCAATGTCACGATCGGCGACATCATCGGCGAGATGCGTGCGGCGTGCCGCGAACTGGCCAGGCTCGGCCAGCCGCTGGTCGTGTCGGGACACTCCGCAGGCGGACATCTTGCCGCATGCATGCTCGCGACCGATTGGCCGGCCTATGATGCGTCGCTGCCGAAGGACCTGGTCAGGGCTGCTTACGCGATCTCCGGCCTGTTCGAGCTTGAGCCATTGGTCGGCACCTCCATCAACAAGGCGCTTGGCCTCGACCGCGCCGCAGCGCGGGCGGCGAGCCCGCTGTTCTGGATGCCACCTGCGGGCGCAACGCTCGATGCCGTCGTCGGCGGCGCCGAGAGCGCGGAATATCACCGGCAGAGCCGGACCGTCGTCGATGTCTGGGGCAAAGCGGGCGTTGCAACGCGGTTCGGCGTTGTGCCGGAAGCCAATCATTTCACCGCGATCGCGCCGCTCGCCGATCCGGGCTCGGCGATGGTCGCGCGGCTGAAGCAGCTTACGCAAATCTGAGGTTCTGAAGGATTGGCCAGCGATTTCACGCGATATCGACCCTTGCGCCAAATTATTTTAAGTATAAAATGATTGGCGATTGGAACGCTGCCGGGCGTCCTCGATATTGATTTTGGTCTTGGCCTTTCTGGACGGAAAGCGAGGGGCGATCGAATGTCAGGTGAATTTCCCGGGCTCGGCCCATCCGGGCATGTCGACGATTTCGCACGGCGCAACCTGCCGCCATCAGCGCAATGGCCGCAGCTGCTGCTCGACCGACCCGAATTCAGCTATCCCGATTATCTCAACGCCGCGGTCGAGCTGACCGACCGCATCGTCGAGCAGGGGATGGGCGATCGCATCGCGCTGATCGGCAATGGCCGCCAGCGCACCTACAAGGAACTGACCGATTGGTCGAACCGCCTGGCGCACGCGCTGGTGGAGAACTACAGCGTCAAGCCGGGCAATCGCGTCCTGATCCGCTCGGGCAACAACCCTGCGCTGGTCGCGGCCTGGCTCGCGGCGACCAAGGCCGGTGCCGTCGTCGTCAACACCATGCCGATGCTGCGCGCCGGCGAACTGGCCAAGATCGTCGACAAGGCCGAGATCTCGCTGGCGCTGACCGACAGCCGCATCGCGGATGAACTGGTGGCCTGCGCCAAGACCAGCAAATTCCTCAAGCAGGTCGTCAATTTCGACGGCACGCAGAACCACGATGCCGAGCTCGATCGGATCGCGCTGAACAAGCCGGTCAAGTTCGATGCGGTGAAGACCGGCCGCGACGACGTTGCGCTGCTGGGCTTCACGTCGGGCACGACGGGCGAGCCGAAGGCGACCATGCACTTTCACCGCGATCTCCTGATCGTTGCCGACGGTTATGCGAAGGAGGTGCTCAAGGTCACACCCGACGACGTGTTCGTCGGCTCGCCGCCGCTTGCGTTTACGTTCGGCCTCGGCGGGCTCGCGATCTTCCCGCTGCGCTTCGGCGCCACCGCGACGCTGTTGGAGAACGCGGCGCCGAGCGAGATGATCCGGATCATCGAAACCTACAAGGCGACGATCTGCTTCACCGCGCCAACCGCCTATCGGGCGATGATGGCGGCGATGGACAAGGGCGCCGATCTGTCGTCGCTGCGCCTGGCAGTGTCGGCCGGCGAGACGCTGCCGGCGCCGGTGTTCGAGAGCTGGACGAAGAGGACCGGCAAGCCGATCCTCGACGGCATCGGCAGCACCGAGCTGCTGCACATCTTCATCACCAACCGCACCGGCAGCGCCGTCGGCGGCACCACGGGCACGCCAGTCTCGGGATACGAGGCCAAAATCGTCGACGAAGACATGAACGAGCTGCCGGCGGGCCAGGTCGGCAAGCTGGCGGTTCGCGGTCCGACCGGCTGCCGCTATCTCGCGGATTCAAGGCAGACCAAATATGTCCGCGACGGCTGGAACATCACCGGGGATGCCTTCGTCAGCGACGAGAACGGCCGGCTGTCGTTCGTGGCGCGGGCCGACGACATGATCATCTCGGCGGGCTACAACATCGCCGGCCCCGAGGTCGAGGCGGCGCTGCTCGGCCATCCCGATGTCGCGGAGTGTGCCGTGATCGGCGCGCCTGACGAGGAGCGGGGACAGATCGTCTCGGCGTTCATCGTGCTGAAGCAGGGCGCGCGCAACGATGAGGTCGAGATCAAGCTGCTGCAGGATCACGTCAAGGCGACGATCGCGCCGTATAAATATCCCCGCGCGGTCGCCTTCGTCGAGGCGCTGCCGAAGACCCAGACCGGGAAGATCCAGCGCTTCAAGCTGCGCGAAGCAAGCTGAAAATCGGGCGACGGCTTTCGGCCGCCGCCCCGGGGATCAACGAGGGATCAATGTGCCGCGCCGCCACCGGCCGCATTCTTCGGCTTGCCGGTCAAGAGGATCGCGATTGCCGCGAACACCAGCACGATGCCGATCACGGCAAAGGTGTCGCTGAAACCAAGCACCAGGGCCTGGCGCTTCACGATATTGCCGAGCGCCACGATCGCCTGGTGATGCGCGGTCGCCGGATCGGAGATGCCGTGGCTGAGGAAGTAATTGGTGACCTCGGCGATCCGGGTGCGCACTTCCTCGCGGCCGAGGTCGACCGACTGGCCGATGATGTTGGAGTGGAACTGCTCGCGCTTGGTGACGATGGTGGCGAGCAGGGCCGTGCCGATCGCGCCGCCGAGGTTGCGCATCATGTTGGAGATGCCGGAGGCCGCCGCGGCATCCTGCGGCGCGACGCTGCCGAGGCTGACCGCCGACAGCGGCGCCAGCATGATCGCCTGGCCGATCGCACGGACGATGTTCGGGACGAAGAACTGGTCGCCGGAGTAATCGAGCGACATCGCGATGTTCATGAAGGAGGAGACCGCGAACAGGATCATGCCGGTGAAGGCGATGAAGCGCGGATCGAAGCGTTGCATCAGCTTCGGCACCAGCGGGATCAGGATCAGCTGCGGCAGGCCGGTCCAGGCCAGCACCTGGCCGATCTGCTCGGCGTTGTAGCGCTGCACCTGGCCGAGATAGGCCGGCAGCAGGTAGACCGAGCCGAACAGCGCGAAGCCGACGAACACCGCCGAGATGGTGCCGAAGCCGAAGCTGCGCTGGGTCAGGAGGCGCAGCCGGATCAGCGGCTTCTCGACGACGAGCTCGATCCAGACGAACAGAGTGAGGCTGACCGCTGCGATCACCGCGAGCCTGACGATGAAGGGCGAGCCGAACCAGTCGTTCTTGTTGCCTTCCTCGAGCACGGCCTGCAGCGACGACAGACCGATCGCCATCGTGACGATGCCGAGCCAGTCGCCCTCGCGGAGCAGATGCAGCTGCATCGGCTGGCGTTCCAGCGTGAAATAGAGGGTGATGACCATCACCGCGGTCGGGATCACGTTGACGAAGAAGATGGTCTGCCAGCCGTAATTCTCGGTGAGGTAGCCGCCGATGGTAGGTCCGATCGCGGGGGCAAAGGTTACCGCGAGCGCGAACATGGCAAGGCCGACCGGCTGCTGGGTCTTCGGCAGCTTGGTGAAAACCAGCGTGAAGGCCATCGGGATCAGCACGCCGCCAAAGAAGCCCTGCAAGCCGCGCATTGCGATCATCGAGGGCAGGTCGTGGGTGAAGGCACAGGCGACCGAGAAGATCGCGAACAGGGTGGCGAAGCCGATGATGATCTTGCGGAAGGAAAACACCCGGCTGAGATAGTCGGTCAGCGGGATCACCACGATCTCGCCGATCAGATAGGAGGTCGAGATCCAGGAGCCGTTGTCGACGCCGGTTCCGATGCCGCCCTCGATGTTGAGCAGCGAGGCGTTGGTGATCTGGATGTTGAGGATCGCCATGAAGGCGCCGATCATGGCGGCGACGATGGAGATCCAGACGGCCATGCTGGCGCGGTTGGGATCGGCCGCTACAGCTGCGGCGCGGGGCGCAGCAGCCGGGGAGGAGAGCGCGAGGTCGGACATGACATCACCTATTTGAAGGAGGCGACAGCGAGCTTGGGAGAGGCGCTGGAGCGCGGCGCCTCGCCAGGTTGCGACAAGGTTGCGATGGTCGGGATGACCGACATGCCGGGCCGCAATTCGACCGCGGTCGCGTCGAGCGCAATCTTCACCGGGATGCGCTGCACCACCTTGGTGAAGTTGCCGGTCGCGTTGTCAGGCGGCAGCAGCGCGAATTCCTGGCCGCTGGCGGGCGCGAGACTGTCGACATGGCCGCGCACCACCTGTCCCGGGAACATGTCGACGGCGATCTCGACCGGCTGACCCTTGCGGACATTGGTGAGCTGCGTCTCCTTGTAGTTCGCGATCACATAGGCGCCGGTGGCGGGCACCAGCGACATCAATTGCGTGCCGGCCTGGACGAACTGGCCGGTGCGCAGGGTGCGGTTGCCGACCACGCCGTCGATCGGGGCTGATATGGTGGTGTAGCCGAGGTTCAACTCGGCCTGATGCTGGAGCGCGGTTGCGCGCGCCTGTGACGCGACGGCCTGGGCAATGTCGGCCTTGAGCAACTCCACCTGGCGGAGCGCGGAGGCGAGGTTCGCGGTATCGCGGGCGACGGCGGCCTGTGCGCTGGCGTAGCGCGACTGCGCCTGCTGTGCGTTCTGCACGCTGCCGAAGCCGGTGCCGGCGAGGTCGGTGTAGCGCTTGTTCTCCTGCTCGGCGAACGTCTGCGTCGCGGTGTCCACGGCGAGGGTCGCGCGTGCCGCTTCGATCACGGACTGCTGCACATCGAGCTGCGCATGCTTGCTGGCGATCGCGGCTTCGGCGGCGGCGACGTCGGCCTTGGCCTGATCCAGCGCGACCCTGAAATCGCGGTCGTCGATCCGCGCCAGCATCTGGCCGGCGCGCACATGCTCATTGTCGCCCACCAGCACCGCGCTGAGATAGCCGGAGACTTTTGGCGCGATCGTCGTGTTGTCGGCCTTCACATAGGCGTCGTCGGTCGAGACCTGAAAGCGGCCGACCGTCCAGTAGTCCCAGCCGTACCAGGCTCCGCCTGCGAGGACGGCGAGCGCCGCGCCAGCCAGCAGCAGGCGGCGAAGCCTGCCCTTGGCGGCCGGCGGCCTGGCGGCCTCCGGATTGGCGATCAATTGCCTGGCGGTCTCGGCCGGAACCTGGCTCTCGGCCTTGAATGATGTCTCATGCTGGCTCATGGCGGCGCTCCTGATCCGTCTATCTCGCTGGAAAATCTTGCCAATTTCGGCCGATGCCTGCGGGACTAATTAGGAAACTTGATGTTTTCCAAAATAGAGCCCATATTGGTCAATAGAATGACAGGCATCATTTAAAAGCATGGCTCGCGGATGAACCGGAATGACGAGGGTCAGACTGAGCAAGGCGCACCGGCACGGCGCGGCCGCGGGCGGCCGCAGCTGCGTTCCGACGACGAGACGCGCGCGCTGATCTATGACGCCGCGCGGCGCGAGTTCTCCGAGCGCGGCTTCGCGGCGGCCAACATCGCCGACGTGGCCTGCCGCGCCGGCGTCTCCACCAAGACACTTTATCGGCTGATCCCGACCAAGCTGGCGCTGTTCGAGGGCACGGTTGCGGACCGGATGGACCGATTCATATCCGCCGTAAATCTCGGCGCCTGCGACGGCCGCGATATCGCGGCGGCATTGGAGGCGGCGCTCTCGAGCTGTGGCGAGCTGATCCTCGATGCCGAGGTCATCGCGCTCCAGCGCATCATCCTGGCCGACAGCGACAAATTCCCCGACATTGCCGAGATGTTCTACGAGAAGGCGATGCAGCGGACCCTTGGCGCGCTGGCTGCGTGGCTGGGTGTGCAGCAGCGGCGGGGACGGATCGCGGTGGACGACGCACAGGCCGCTGCGGGCATGCTGCTCGGCATGCTGGTGTTCCAGCCGCAACGCGACGTGATGTACGGCCACAGGCCGCCGCCGTCGCGGGCGCAGATCGAGGCCCGCGCCAAGGCCTGTGCGGCACTGTTCCTGTCCGGATGCGCCGTGCCGGCCGACCAGACCAGGAAGCGAGGCGGAGAGGCGTGATGCCGCCGCAGCGTTACTTGCCCATTGCCGCCGCCGGCGGCTGGGCCAGCACCTGCCGGATCATCCGCGCGAGATCGGATTTGCGGTAGGGCTTCGGCAGCAGCGTCACATCCGGGTCGAGACGGCCGTGGTGGATGATCGCGTCCTCGGTGTAGCCGGAGGTGAAGAGCACGCGCACCGAGGGCAGTTTGGCGATCACGGCATCGGCGACCTGCCGGCCGTTCATGCCGCCGGACATGATGACGTCGGTGAACAGCACGTCGCAGACGAACCCCTTGTCGACCGCAGCCAATGCTTCCGGGCCGTTGGCGGTGACCATGGTGCGGTAACCGAGCTGCTCGAGCTGGGCGCTGACGTAATTGCGCACCAGCGGATCGTCCTCGACGACCAGGATGGATTCATTGCCGCCGCGCGTGTCGACCGGAGGAGGCGGTTCGACGTCGATCATGTCGCCGCTGCTGCGCGGCAGATAGAGCTTGATCGAGGTGCCGTGGCCCTCTTCGGAATAGATCTTGAGGTGTCCGTTGGACTGCTTGATGAAGCCGTACACCATGCTGAGCCCGAGGCCAGTGCCCTTGCCGGTGTCCTTGGTCGTGAAGAACGGCTCGAACACCTTGTCGCGGATCCCCGCCGGGATGCCACCGCCGGTGTCGCTGACCGCGACCATCACGTATTCACCCGCCCGCACGTCGGGGTTGGCGACGGCATAAACCTCGTCGAGGATGACGTTGCTGGTCTCCAGCATCAGCTTGCCGCCATCGGGCATCGCATCGCGGGCATTGACGGCGAGATTGAGCAGCGCGGTCGCCATGTGGTTCGGATCGATGAAGGCCGTCCAGGCGTCGGGTTCGAGCGCGGTATCGATCTCGATCTGCTCGCCGAGCGAGGGGCGCAGCAGCCGCGCGGTGTCCTGCACCAGGGTGTTGAGATTGGCTTCACGCGGTTGCAGCGGCTGCAGCCGCGAGAAGGCCAGCAGGTGCTTGGTCACTTCTGCACCGCGAAATGCCGCGTCGGTGATCATCTTGGCGACAGACGACAGCGCGGGATCATGTTCAACGGCTTCCGCGAGGATGTCGATCAGGCCGGTGATGACGGTCAGGATGTTGTTGAAATCGTGCGCGATGCCGCCGGAGAGGTGCCCGACGGCCTCCATCTTCTGCACCTGGCGGAGCTTTTGCTCGGCTTCGAGCTGTTCGCGGGCGGCCTCGACCTCGCGGGCGCGCATGAAGATTTCCGCTTCCATCTGCTCGGTGCGCTCGCGCAACCGGTCGGTCAGCTGGTCCTGCTCGGCACCGCGCTGCTTCAGCTGGATGAAGCTGGTGACGTCTTCGACCCGATGGATGATGTAGGTGAACTGCCCGTTCGGCCCCAACACCGGCGAATTGCGCGGGCTCCAGTAGCGTTCCTCGAAGCCGCCGCCCTCCGACTCGGGCTTGCGGATATCGTATTTCTGCACCGTCATGGTGTCGGGGCGGCGGAACTGGACCACGCGCTCGAGCGAGGCGCGCAGGTTCCGCACGCCGTCGGCGGCCGGATCGTCCGGATTGTCGGGGAACACGTCGAACAGCCCGCGCCCGAGGATCGCCGCGCGCTCGGTCTTGGTGGCGCGCAGATAGGCGTCGCTCACTGCCGCGATGCGAAAGTCGGGCTGAGTCAGCACCAGATAAAGGCCGGGCGCCGCCTCGAATAACGCCTTGAAGTCGGGCGTCGGCGGGGACTGGTTCTGCAGTTCAACCTCCCTCGCAGGGTGCGGTCCGCCAGGTGACCGCAGCCAAGATGTGACATGCGTTTCGTGGAACTTCAATGCCTAACATACGGTGCCACCTCGATTTTCTCGATCGATCGGGCGTCGTGGGGCCGCTAGTGCGAATTCGGCAGATAGCGCCAGCCCTCCTTGCCGAGGAAGTCCAGCATGGCCTGCGCGGGCGGCAGCAGGATCTTGTCGGTGCGCCTGATCGCGTGCCACTGCCGGACGATCGGCAGGCCCTTCACCTTGAGCACCACCAGGCGGCCGTCCTCCAGCTCATGGAACACCGTGTGCTGGGAGATGAAGGCGATGCCGAGCCCGGCCATGACAGCCTGCTTGATGGTCTCGTTGCTGTCCATCGCCATGCCGAGCTTTGGCTCCAGCCCGACGCGCTCGAAATATTGCTGCATCAGCATCCGCGTGCCTGATCCTTGCTCGCGGGTGATGAAGGTTTCGTTGGCGAGCTCTGATGGGGCGACGTGCCGCCGCCGCGCCAGCCGATGATCGGGCGCGGCGATGATGAAGTGCGGATGCCGGCCGAGCGGCTTCATCTCCACCTCGACATCGGTCGGCGGCCGGCCCATCACCGCGATGTCGAGATCATAGCCGCGCAGCGCGTCGCGAATCTCCTCGCGGTTGCCGATCCTGAGCGTGACCTCGATCTTGGGAAAGCGGCGCGAGAACGCCGCGATCGCAAACGGCACGAAGTATTTGGCGGTCGAGACCGCGCCCATCGCGACGCGGCCGCCGCTGCGGCCGGCGATCATGTCGAGCGACTGCTCGCAATCCTTCAGCGCCGCCTCGATCCGCTCGACCAGAGTCAGCACGTGCGCGCCGGCATCCGTCAGCGCCATGCCGTCGCCGGTGCGCTGGATCAGCGGCAACCCCGCGAGCGCCTGCAAATTGCGGAGCTGCAGCGTCACCGCGGGCTGGGTCAGGTTCAACCGGTTGGCGGCGGACGTGATCGAGCCTGCCTCATGCAAGGTCGACAGTGCGCGCAGCTGGCGGATGGTGAGATCCCGCGAGAAGTTGCCGGCCATGACAAGCTCCATAAGAAATACTTTGCCCGGACCAAAGATAATAAAATTTCCCTAATTGGGCAATTCGCGCGTTGATAGGGCGAAGGCGACTCCCTGAGGTCGCCTCTCGAAGCCTCGGGACAGAGGGCGCGATCATAGGGAGAGGCCGGTGGAGATTCGTCCTGCATTGCATGCCCATCTGGAGTGGCCGACGCAGCACAACCCGTTGCGCGCCGCGACCGTTGTGGTGATCGAAGCCCTTGCGGGCGCCGCGATCGAGCTCTCGCGCATCATTGCCGCCGGACCGCTCGCCGGCATCGGCGGCGAGAGCGGCGGGGTCAATCCCGACGGCGATCGCCAGAAGACCATCGACATCGTCGCCGACGACCTGATGCGGAACGCGCTGCGCACTGCGCCGGTCGCCGCAGTGCTGTCGGAGGAGGTCGAACTGCCCGAGACGCTCGATCCCGACGCGCCGCTCTGCGTCGCGATCGATCCGCTCGATGGATCCGCCAATCTCGAAAACAACATCTCGATCGGCACGATCTTCTCGATCCGGCCGAAAGGAAACGACGTCATCTCGACTTTCTTCGAGCCCGGCACGGCACAATGTGCCGCCGGCTGCTTCATCTACGGTCCGCAGACCGTGCTGGTGCTGGCGCTCGACCAGCATGTCGACTGCTTTACGCTGGACCCGCGAACCGGCGAGTTCGTCCTGACCGCGCGTGACCTGCGCGTGCAGCAGGATGCGTCGGAATTCGCCATCAACGCCTCGAACCGGCGGCACTGGAGCGGCCCGGTGCGCAGCTACATCGACGAGTGCCTCGCCGGGGTGAACGGCGAGCGCGGGCAGGACTTCAACATGCGCTGGATCGGCTCGCTGGTTGCCGAAGCCTACCGTATCCTGATGCGCGGTGGCGTGTTCCTGTATCCGGCGGATGCGCGCCAGGGCTACCGCGAAGGCCGGTTGCGTCTGCTGTACGAGGCGCATCCCATCGCACTGATCATGGAATGGGCGGGCGGCGCCGCGTCGAACGGCCGGTCGCGCATTCTCGAACTGTCGGCACGTACGCCGCATCAGCGCGTGCCGCTGATCATGGGATCGACGCGCGCCGTGCGCGACGTCGATGCGATCCACCTGACCGTCGAGCCGTTGTTCGAAAGCAGCGATGCCCCGCTGTTCGCGCGGCGCGGCCTGTTCCGCTGAGGAGGACCGCATGTCACGTCGGCATCCCATCATCTCGATCACCGGCTCCTCCGGGGCCGGCACCACTTCGGTGAAGAAGACGTTCGAAAACATCTTCCGCCGCGAGAACGTGGTCGCCGCCTATATCGAGGGCGACGCGTTCCACCGCTACGACCGCGCCGAGATGCGCAGCCTGATGGCGGAGAGAGCCGAGCGCGGCAACAAGCACTTCAGCCATTTCAGCCCCGAGACCAATTTGTTCGAGGAGCTGGAGAAGCTGTTCAGCGACTACGCCGAGACCGGCACCGGAACCACGCGACACTATGTGCACGATGAGGAGGAGGCGCGGCTCTACGGCGCCAAGCCCGGCACCTTCACCGCTTGGGAGGCGCTGCCGGAGAATTCCGACCTGTTGTTCTACGAGGGCCTGCATGGTGCCGTGGTCACCGACAAGGTGAATGTCGCGCAGCATGCCGACCTCAAGATCGGCGTCGTGCCGGTCATCAATCTCGAATGGATCCAGAAGCTGCATCGCGACCGCAGCCATCGCGGCTACTCCACCGAGGCGGTGACCGACACCATCCTGCGCCGCATGCCGGACTATGTGAATTACATCTGCCCGCAGTTCACCGAGACCGACATCAACTTCCAGCGCGTGCCGACGGTCGATACGTCGAACCCGTTCATCGCGCGCTGGATCCCGACGCCGGATGAATCGATGGTCGTGATCCGGCTGAAGAACCCGCGCGGCATCGATTTTCCCTATCTGCTCTCGATGATCCCGAACAGCTTCATGTCGCGCGCCAATTCGATCGTGGTGCACGGCGCCAAGCTCGACCTCGCGATGCAGCTCATCCTGACCCCGCTGATCCTGCAACTGATCGAACGAAAGAGGCGAACGATATGACCGCACTTGCGTCCGTTGCCAGCCGCCCCGAAATCAGCCACGACGAGATGGCGAACGCCATCCGCTTCCTCGCCATCGACGCGGTGGAGCAGTCGAAATCCGGTCATCCCGGCATGCCGATGGGCATGGCCGATGTCGCGACCGTGCTGTTCACGGACTTCCTGAAGTTCGATCCGGCCGATCCGGCCTGGCCCGACCGCGATCGCTTTGTGCTGTCGGCCGGTCACGGCTCGATGCTGCTCTACGCACTGCTTTATCTTACAGGCTACGAGAGCATGACGCTCGACCAGCTCAAGGCCTTCCGGCAGTGGGGATCGAAAACCCCGGGACATCCCGAGTATGGCCACACCCCGGGTGTCGAGACCACGACCGGGCCGCTCGGGCAGGGGATTGCGACCGCGGTCGGCATGGCGCTCGCCGAGCGGCTGATGAACGCGCGCTTCGGCGACGACCTCGTCGACCACTACACCTATGTGATCGCCGGCGATGGCTGCCTGATGGAAGGCATCAGCCATGAGGCGATCTCGCTCGCCGGCCATTTGCGGCTGAACCGATTGATCGTGCTGTTCGACGACAATCATATCTCGATCGACGGCGCCACCTCGCTGTCCTGCTCGGACGACCAGACGGCGCGGTTCAAGGCCAGCGGCTGGAACGTCAACCGCATCGACGGCCACGATCCGCAGGCGATCACGGCTTCGATCAGGCAGGCACGATCGAGCGATCGTCCGTCGTTGATCGCCTGCCGGACGGTGATCGGGTTCGGTGCGCCGAACCGGCAGGGCAGCGAAAAGGTGCATGGCGCGCCGCTCGGTGCCGATGAGGTGGCGAAGACCCGTGCCGCGCTGCGCTGGCCGTATCCGGCATTCGAAATTCCCGACGCGGTGCTGGCGGAGTGGCGCGAGCTCGGCGGCCGCGGCCGCGACGCGCGGCGGGCCTGGATCGAGCGTTCGCGCGGCGCCTGCAAGGGCGACAAGGCCGAGCGGTCTCCGTTCCACGATGCGCTGAACCGGAGATTGCCCTGCGCCTATGCCGAGGCGATGGCGAAGTTGGTGGCGCGGTTCGCGACCGAGCGGCCGAAGCTCGCCACGCGGCAGGCCTCGCAGCAGGTCATCGACGTGATCGCGGAGGCGTTGCCCAACCTGCTGGGCGGCTCGGCCGACCTCACGCACTCCAATCTGACGCTGGCGAAGTCGCAGGTCTCGGTGCGGCCGGAGACGCTCGACGGCAGCTATATCCATTACGGCATCCGCGAGCATGGCATGGCCGCGGCGATGAACGGCATCGCCCTGCACGGCGGGTTCATTCCCTATGGCGGCACCTTCCTCAGCTTCGCCGATTACAGCCGGCCGGCGATCCGCCTCGCGGCGCTGATGGGGATCCGCGTCATCCATGTGATGACCCACGATTCCATCGGGCTCGGCGAGGACGGGCCGACGCATCAGCCGGTCGAGCATCTGGCGGCGCTGCGCGCGATCCCGAACGTCCTGGTGTTTCGCCCGGCCGATGCCGTCGAAACCGCGGAAGCGTGGGACTGCGCGCTGAAGGCGGAGACCTCGCCGTCGATCCTCTGCCTGTCGCGGCAGGCGCTGCCGACGGTTCGCGACGGCAGCAAGGACAACCAGGTCGCGCTCGGCGCCTACGTTCTCGTCGAGCCGGACTTCGGGCGTGACGTCACCCTGATTGCAACGGGTTCGGAGGTGGCGATCGCGCTCGAAGCCGCAAAGCTGCTGGCGGAAGACGGGGTACAGGCCGCGGTCGTCTCGGCCCCGTGCTTCGACCTGTTCCGCCAGCAGCCGAGCGACTATCGCGCCCAGGTGCTGGGCAGCGCCCCGCGTGTCGGCGTGGAAGCCGCGGTCGAGGGCGACTGGGCGCGCTGGCTCGGCGACGACGGTGCGTTCGTCGGCATGACCGGCTTCGGCGCTTCCGCGCCGGCCGACGTGCTCTACCGCGAATTCGGTATCACGCCTGCGGCAACCGCTGCTGCAGCAAAACAGCTCATTCAACGAGCGAATTGAAAGGAGGACGCCACCATGGCGCGGATAACCCTGAGACAGTTGCTGGATCATGCCGCCGAACGCGGCTACGGCGTGCCGGCCTTCAACATCAACAATATGGAGCAGGGCCTCGCCATCATGGAGGCGGCCGCGGCCTGCGATGCGCCTGTCATCATCCAGGCCTCGCGCGGCGCGCGGTCCTATGCCAACGACATCATGCTGGCGAAGATGATCGACGCGCTCGAGGAGATGCATCCGCAGATTCCGCTCTGCCTGCATCTCGACCACGGCAACGAAGAGGCGACCTGCGCCACCGCGATCCGCTACGGCTTCACCTCCGTCATGATGGACGGCTCGCTCAAGGCCGACGCCAAGACGGCAGCCGACTATGACTACAATGTCGATATCACCCGCAGGGTCGTCGAGATGGCGCACTGGGTCGGCGCATCGGTCGAAGGCGAGCTCGGCGTGCTCGGCTCGCTCGAGCATGGCGGCGGCGAGCAGGAGGACGGTCACGGCGTTGAAGGCAAGCTGAGCCAGGATCAGCTTCTCACCGACCCGGACCAGGCGGTCGATTTCGTCCGCGCCACCAAGGTCGATGCGCTCGCGATCGCGATGGGCACCTCGCATGGCGCCTACAAGTTCACGCGGCGGCCAGACGGCGAGATCCTGGCGATGCGTGTGGTCGAGGAGATCCACAGTCGCCTGCCGAACACGCATCTGGTGATGCACGGCTCGTCCTCGGTGCCGCAGCCGCTGCAGGACATGTTCAACCAGTTCGGCGGCGAGATGCCGCAGACCTGGGGCGTCCCGGTCGAGGAGATCGTCCGCGGCATCAAGCACGGGGTGCGCAAGGTCAATATCGACACCGATTGCCGTCTGGCGATGGCGGCGGCCTTCCGCAAGGTCGCCGTCCAGTCGAAGAGCGAGTTCGATCCGCGCAAATTCCTGAAGCCGGCGATGGATGCGCTGCGCGAACTCTGCCGTGACCGCTTCGAGCAGTTCGGCACGGCCGGCAATGCCGCCAGGATCAAGGTGGTTGCACTGCCGGAGATGGCCCGTCGCTATCGCGCCGGCGCGCTCGATCCGCAAATTGGAAAGATGACCCAGGCCGCCTGAGCAAATGGCGACGAACCACAGGAGATTTCGATGAACATGCAGCAGTCGATGACGGTGCGCGGCAAGGATCGCTACAAGTCCGGCGTGATGGAATACAAGCGGATGGGCTATTGGGAGCCGAACTACGAGCCCAAGGACACCGACGTCATCGCCTTGTTCCGCGTCACGCCGCAGGACGGCGTCGATCCGACCGAAGCCTGCGCGGCGGTGGCGGGCGAATCCTCGACCGCGACCTGGACCGTGGTGTGGACCGACCGGCTGACGGCCGCGGAGAAATACCGGGCGAAATGCTATCGCGTCGATCCGGTGCCGAATTCGCCGGGCAGCTACTTCGCCTATATCGCCTACGACCTCGACCTGTTCGAGCCGGGCTCGATCTCGAACCTGACGGCCTCGATCATCGGCAATGTGTTCGGCTTCAAGCCGCTGAAGGCGTTGCGGCTCGAGGACATGCGGCTGCCGACCGCCTATGTGAAGACATTCCAGGGCCCGGCGACCGGCATTGTGGTGGAGCGCGAGCGGCTCGACAAGTTCGGCCGTCCGTTGCTCGGCGCCACTGTGAAGCCGAAGCTCGGCCTGTCCGGCCGCAACTATGGGCGTGTCGTCTATGAGGCGCTGAAAGGCGGGCTCGACTTCACCAAGGACGACGAGAACATCAACTCGCAGCCCTTCATGCACTGGCGCGAGCGCTTCCTCTACTGCATGGAGGCGGTCAACCGCGCGCAGGCCGCGACCGGCGAGATCAAGGGCACCTATCTCAACGTTACCGCGGCGACCATGGAGGACATGTACGAGCGCGCCGAGTTCGCCCATGAGCTCGGCTCCAACATCGTCATGATCGACCTTGTGATCGGCTACACCGCGATCCAGTCGATGGCGAAGTGGGCGCGCAAGAACAACATGATCCTGCATCTGCATCGCGCCGGTCACTCGACCTACACGCGGCAGCGCAGCCACGGCGTCTCGTTCCGCGTGATCGCGAAATGGATGCGGCTCGCCGGCGTCGATCACATCCATGCCGGCACGGTGGTCGGCAAGCTCGAGGGCGATCCGAACACCACCCGCGGCTACTACGACATCTGCCGCGAGGACTTCAATCCGCTGCACCTGGAGCACGGCGTGTTCTTCGACCAGAACTGGGCGAGCCTCAACAAGCTGATGCCGGTGGCCTCCGGCGGCATTCATGCCGGCCAGATGCACCAGCTGCTCGACCTGCTCGGCGAGGACGTGGTGCTGCAGTTCGGCGGCGGCACCATCGGACATCCCCGCGGCATCCAGGCCGGCGCCACCGCCAACCGCGTCGCGCTGGAAGCCATGATCCTCGCCCGCAACGAGGGACGCGACTACGTCCACGAGGGACCGGAGATCCTGGCCAAGGCGGCGCAGACCTGCACGCCGCTGCGCGAGGCGCTCGACGTCTGGAAGGACGTCACCTTCAACTACGAGTCGACGGACGCCCCCGATTTCGTTCCCACGCCGAGCATGGCGGTCTGAGAGGAGGTTCTCATGCGCGTTACCCAAGGCTGCTTCTCGTTCCTGCCCGATCTCACCGACGAGCAGATCGCCGCACAGGTACAATATTGTCTCGACAAGGGCTGGGCGGTGAACATCGAGTTCACCGACGATCCGCATCCCCGCAACACCTATTGGGATATGTGGGGCCTGCCGATGTTCGACCTGCGCGATGCAGCCGGCATCATGAAGGAGCTCGCCGACTGCCGGCGGGTCTATGGCGACCGCTACATCCGGGTCTCCGGCTTTGATTCCAGCCCGGGTTGGGAGTCGGTTCGCATCTCCTTCATCGTCAACCGGCCGCAGGAGGAGCCGGGCTTCCGGCTCGACCGTCAGGAGGCCGCCGGACGCAATCTGCGTTACGCGACCCATTCCTATGCAGCGGGCCGCCCCGAAGGCGAACGCTACACCGATCATTGACCGCGTCCGGCTTGCAAACCAGGCGGGTTGCTCCCTCGACCGCCCTGGTCCGGATGCACTTCTCCGTCGTCGCCGCCGCGGCGACGGAGCTTTTCCAGGCGAGAGGATCATGACCCAGGCGCAAGAACAGATCAGCGAACAAATCCGCGAGACCCCGCTCGAGACCATCGACCTTCGCCATGAATTCGCCGACCTCGGCATCGGCGACGTGCTCGACCAGCTGGATTCCGAATTGATCGGCCTGAAGCCGGTGAAGACCCGCATCCGCGAGATCGCATCGCTGCTGCTGGTCGAACGCATCAGGCAGAAGATGGCGCTGGCGACGACGTTTCCGACCCTGCATATGTCGTTCACCGGCAACCCCGGCACCGGCAAGACCACGGTCGCGCTGCGGATGGCCGGAATCCTGCACCGGCTCGGCTTCGTGCGCCGCGGCCACGTCATCAGCGTCACGCGCGACGACCTCGTCGGCCAATATATCGGCCACACCGCGCCGAAGACGAAAGAGATATTGAAGAAGGCGATGGGCGGCGTGCTGTTCATCGACGAGGCCTATTACCTCTATCGCCCGGAAAACGAGCGCGACTACGGGCAGGAGGCGATCGAGATCCTGCTGCAGGTGATGGAGCAGCAGCGCGAGGATCTGGTCGTGATTCTGGCCGGCTATGGCGACCGCATGGAGAAATTCTTCCAGAGCAATCCGGGCTTCCGCTCCCGCATCGCGCATCACATCGATTTCCCGGACTATTCGGACGGCGAGTTGCTCTGGATCGCCGAGCTGATGTTGCAGCAGCAGAATTATCGTTTCTCCCCGGAAGCACGCGAGGCCTTCATCCGTTACATTGCCGTGCGCAAGGAACAGCCGCTGTTCTCCAATGCACGCTCGATCCGCAATGCTCTCGATCGCATCCGGCTGCGCCAGGCCAACCGGATCGTGGCGAAGCTCGACCGCACGCTGACGGCCGACGACGTGATGTCGATCGAGGCCGGCGACGTGCTTGCCAGCCGGGTGTTCGTCAAAGGCGCCGGTGCGTCGGGCGAGGGACGATGAACGAGGCGCTCGCCGTGATCCGGTCCGCCGGGATGCGTGACATCATCGCGAGCGCCCGCGCCTTGATCTTCGATGTCGACGGCACGCTCGCCGAAACCGAGGAGGTGCACCGCCGCGCCTTCAATGAAGCCTTTGCCAAAGCCGGCCTCGATTGGTTCTGGGACCAGGTTACTTATGCGCGGCTGCTTCGGGTGGCCGGCGGCAAGGAGCGCATCCGCGCCTTCGACCAGCGCAACGCGGTCCCAATGCTGACATTCGCCGAGATCGCCGACCTGCACAGGATCAAGACCGCGCGCTACGCCGCGCTGATTGCCGCGGGCGGCTGCCCGTTGCGGCCGGGCGTCAGGGCCTGGCTCGCCGGCGCGCGCAGCCGCGGCCAACGCCTGGCGATCGCGACGACCACCTCGCATGGCAATATCGACGCGCTGCTTTCGGTTTCGCTCGGGCTGGACTGGGCCGATCAGTTCGAGGCGATCGTTGCCGGCGACGACGTGCCGCGGAAGAAGCCGGCGCCGGATGTCTATGTCGAGGTTCTGGCGCGGCTTGGGCTCGGGCCGGGAGATTGCGTCGCCGTTGAGGATTCCGGCAACGGCCTCGCCGCCGCGGCAGGCGCCGGCATCCCCGTGGTCATCACCCGCAGCACCTATTTCAGCGACGACGATTTTGCCGAGGCGCTGCTGGTCGTCGACGATCTCTCTGACATCGATGCCTGAAGGCCGCTGCCGCCGGCTGGCAGTTCCGGCAAATTTATTCTGCCTGTTAAATAAATGGTGCTTGCGTCCATAGCAGGGTAGGGGCACAATCCTACCGAAGGTTGCCAAAAGTGATGCCGTGCCACCTGGAGGGCAATGGGACTTGTCAACTATTCCGGATGGCGCCTCACGATCCTCCCCGTCTCCGATCAATTTCTTCGGATAATTAAATAAATGGCCAGTCGGTGCTTGCATCCGTACAGTGGGAGCAACATCAATCAAATGGCGCAAAAAGCAGTGCCACGCCGCCAGAAGTTCTGGAGGATGCTGGCGCTCGCCAACAATTCCGGGAGACCGGCGCCTCATGATCCTCCACGTCATTCCTGCGCCGCGTTTGTCCCACGGCATGACTCGCGGATGAACCGGGCCTTGCAGGATCGACATGGCCGATCGTGCGGAGCGAGCATTGGCGCTGTTGACGGGTTCGATCGACATTCCGCAACTTCGGTTCGTGACGGTCCCGGCGCCGATCCGACACCGCCGTAGATCTGCGGTCCGCCCACGAACGATAGCCGTCGATGGACGCTGTGCACGGCAAGGGTATCCCAACTCAAAAAAACGAGGGAGTGAAGCATGTCCAAATTGAAGACCAGCTTGTTTGCGCTCGTGCTGGCCGGCCTTGCCGCGGCGGTGTCGGATCGCGACGCCATGGCCCAGAGCAAGCCGACCATCGGCATCGCGATGCCGACAAAATCCTCGGCACGCTGGATCGACGACGGCAACAACATGGTCAAGGTGCTGAAGGAGCGCGGCTACGGCACCGATCTGCAATATGCCGAAGATGACATTCCGAACCAGCTCTCCCAGGTCGAGAACATGGTGACCAAGGGTGCCAAGGTGCTGGTCATTGCCGCCATCGACGGCACCACCTTGTCCGATGTCCTGAAGCAGGCCAAGGCCCAGGGCATCACGGTGATCGCCTATGACCGCCTGATCCGCGACACCCCCAACGTCGACTATTACGCGACCTTCGACAATTTCCAGGTCGGCGTGCTGCAAGCCCAGTCGATCGAGAACGCGCTCGGGCTCAAGGAGGGCAAGGGGCCCTTCAACATCGAGCTGTTCGGCGGCTCGCCCGACGACAACAATGCGTACTTCTTCTACGACGGTGCGATGTCGGTGCTGAAGCCCTATATCGACAGCGGCAAGCTCGTGGTCGGCAGCGGCCAGACGGGCATGAACAAGGTTGCGACGCTGCGCTGGGACGGTGCGACCGCGCAGGCGCGCATGGATAACCTGCTCAGTGCGTTCTACGGCAAGAAGCGCGTCGATGCGGTGCTGTCGCCCTATGACGGCCTGTCGATCGGCATCATCTCCTCGCTGAAGAGCGTCGGCTACGGCAGCAAGGACCAGCCGATGCCGTACATCAGCGGGCAGGATGCCGAGGTACCATCGATCAAGGCGATGCTGCGCGGCGAGCAATATTCGACCATCTTCAAGGATACCCGCGACCTCGCCAAGGTGACGGCCGACATGGTCGACGCCGTGCTGAGCAAGAAGGAGGTCAGCGTCAATGACACCAAGACCTACAACAACGGGGTCAAGGTGGTTCCGTCCTATCTCCTCAAGCCGGTCGTGGTGGATAAGACCAATTGGGAGAAAGTCCTGATTGACAGCGGCTATTACAAGCGCTCGCAATTCGACTAGAGCGTTTTCGAGCGAAGTGGCTACCGGTTCGCGTGAGGAAAACGCGTCAAAACTAGAATCCAGAGCCCCGTTCCGATTTAATCGGAACGGAATAGGCTCCAGGGCGGATCGCCGGGCGAGCGGCGGTGAACCGCGCCGGGGACGATCGACGCTGCGGGACATGATCCGATGACGGCAATGCTTGAGATGCGCGGCGTCAGCAAGAGCTTTGCCGGCGTGCAGGCGTTGCGCGACGTCAGCTTCACCGTCGAGGCCGGGCAGATCCATGCGCTGGTCGGCGAAAACGGCGCCGGCAAGTCGACCCTGATGAAGGTGCTGAGCGGGGTCTATCCGGCCGGCAGCTACGATGGGTCGATCGTGTTCGACGGCGAGGAGCGGCGCTTCCGCGACATCAACGACAGCGAGGCGCTCGGGATCATCATCATACATCAGGAGCTGGCGCTGATCCCGCTGATGTCGATTGCCGAGAACATCTTTCTGTCGCATCCGCCGTCGCGGTTCGGCGTCATCGACCGCAACGCGGTGCATCGGCGGACCGCCGAACTGTTGGCGCAGGTCGGCTTGCGGGAGCCGCCGGACACGCTGATCACCGACCTCGGCGTCGGCAAGCAGCAGCTCGTGGAGATCGCCAAGGCGCTGTCCAAGCGGGTGCGCCTCCTGATCCTCGACGAGCCGACCGCCAGTCTGAATGAAGCCGACAGCGCCGCCTTGCTCGAGCGTCTCCTGGCCTTCCGCGAGCAGGGCATCGCCTCGATCCTGATCTCGCACAAGCTGAACGAGGTTGCGCGCGTCGCCGACCGCATCACGGTGCTGCGCGACGGCCGCACCGTCGACAGCATCGACTGCCGGACCGAGCGCATCGAGGAGGACCGCATCATCCGCAGCATGGTCGACCGCGATCTCGCGCACCGCTTCCCCGAGCGGAAGGCGGAGATCGGCGAACCCGTGATGACGGTGGAGAACTGGTCGGTGTATCATCCGCTGCATACCGAGCGGCAGGTGATCAAGAACGTCGACTTCACGCTGCGGCGCGGCGAGGTGGTCGGCATCGCCGGCCTGATGGGCGCCGGCCGCACCGAGTTCGCGATGAGCCTGTTCGGCCGCGCCTGGGGCACCAACGTCTCCGGCAGGGTCCGCCTCGATGGACGCGAGGCCGATCTGTCCAGCGTGCCGGCCGCGATCGATGCCGGCATCGCCTATGTCACGGAAGACCGCAAGCAGCTCGGGCTGATCCTTGCCGCCGACGTCCGCAAGAACGTGACGGTGGCGAGCCTGCGCCAGGTGTCGGAGCGCGGCGTGATCGACGATGTCGCCGAGCTGAAGGCCGCGAGCGACTACCGCACCCGGATGCGGATCCGCTGTTCCGACGTCTACCAGGCGACCGGCGACCTCTCGGGCGGCAACCAGCAGAAGGTCGTGCTGTCGAAATGGCTGATGACCGATCCGAGGGTGCTGCTGCTGGACGAGCCGACGCGCGGGATCGACGTCGGTGCGAAATACGAGATCTACTCCATCATCAACGAGCTGGCCGAGGCCGGCAGGGGCGTCGTGGTGATCTCCTCGGAGATGCCCGAGCTGCTCGGCATCTGCGACCGGATCTGCGTGATGAATGACGGCGCCTTCGTCGGCGAGTTCGCAAGGCACGACGCGACGCAGGAGAAGATCATGCGCGCCATCATGCGCAATATCAGAATGTCCGGACGCGGCGGCGACGAAAGGGCGGCACGCGCCGGAGGAGGGGCACCATGACCGACAAGACGGTATCACTTCCCGAGACCCTCAGGCATTCCGGCTTCATCAAGAACAATCTGCGCAACTACGGCATGCTGCTGTCGCTGCTCGCGATCATGCTGTTCTTCGAGATCGTGACCGACGGCACGCTGTTGCAGCCGCTCAACCTCACCAATCTCGTGCTGCAGAACAGCTACATCGTCATCATGGCGCTCGGCATGCTGCTGGTGATCGTCACCGGGCATATCGATCTTTCGGTCGGCTCGGTCGCGGGCTTCGTCGGCGCCGTCGCGGCGGTGCTGATGGTGCGCTACCATGTCAGCTACCCGATCGCCTTCGTCGCCTGCCTCCTGGTCGGCGCCGCGATCGGTGCGGCCCAGGGCTATTGGGTGGCCTATTTCGGCATTCCGTCCTTCATCGTGACGCTGGCGGGCATGCTGGTGTTCAAGGGCCTCGCGCTTGCGGTGCTGCAGGGCCAGTCGGTCGGGCCGTTCCCGCCGACCTTCCAGAAGCTGTCGTCGGGCTTCATCCCCGAGCTGTTCCCGAGCGCCGGCACGCTCTATCCGACGTCGCTCGCGATCGGCATCGTCCTGGCGTTTGTCCTGGTCCTGGCGACCGCCAGGAGCCGGGCGCGCGAGCAGGCGCACGGCATTGCCGTCGAGCCCTACGCGTTTTTCATCGTCAAGAGCATCGCGCTGGCGGGCGCGGTGCTCTACTTCACCTATCTGATCGCCTCGCATCGCGGCCTGCCCAACGTGCTCGTGATCATGACCGTCCTGATCGCGCTCTATGGCTTCGTCACGCGGCGGACGGTGATCGGTAGGCAGATCTACGCGGTGGGCGGCAACGCCAAGGCGGCGAAGCTGTCGGGCGTCAAGACCGAACGGCTCACCTTCTTCACCTTCGTCAACATGGGCGTGCTGGCCGCGCTCGCCGGGCTGGTGTTCGCAGCCCGGCTCAACACCGCGACACCGAAGGCCGGCCTCGGCTTCGAGCTCGATGTGATCGCCGCCTGCTTCATCGGCGGTGCGTCGGCCTATGGCGGCGTCGGCCGGGTCGGCGGCGCGGTGGTCGGTGCCATGATCATGGGCGTCATGAATAACGGCATGTCGATCCTCGGTATCGGCATCGATTATCAGCAAGTGATCAAGGGCCTCGTCCTGCTCGGCGCCGTCTGCATCGATGTCTACAACCAGCGCCGCTGACGGCCACGCAGTCACAATTCCACGATAGGATGCCGGCGCAACGCAGGAGAATGCCGCGTGAAACTGTCCCTTGCCGACGCGCTGACTATCGGATCCATCCTTGCCGAAGTCGGCCGCAGCGAAATCATGCCGCGGTTCCGCCGCGTGCGCGAGATCGAGGTCCGCACCAAGACATTGGCATTCGACGTCGTCACCGAAGCCGATGAGCTTGCCGAGCAGGCGATATCGGCGGCGCTGCTGCGGGCGTTTCCGAATGCGGTTGTGATCGGCGAGGAGGGCACCGCGCGTGATCCGGCCGCGCTCGATCAGGTCGGAACCGCGGAGCTTGCCTTCATCATCGATCCGATCGACGGCACACGGAACTTCACCTCGAGCCTGCCGCTGTTCGGCACCATGGTGGCCGCCACCATGCGCGGCGAGATCGTGTTCGGCGCGATCCATGATCCGGTCAGCAACGACACCGCATTCGCGCTGCGCGGCGAGGGCGCGTGGCTCGCGATGCCGGACGGCCGGCGGCATGACCTGAAAGTGGCTCCCGCCGTGCCGGTCAAGCAGATGGATGCGATCGTCGGCGTCAACTTCCTGCCCGAGCCGCTGCGCACGATTGTCGCCGGCAATCTTTCCAGGCTCGGCGGCAGCGCCTGGCTCAGATGCGCCGCGCATGAGTATCGCATGGCGGCGTCCGGACATTGCCATCTGCTGTTCTACAACAAGCTGATGCCGTGGGATCATGCCGCGGGCTGGCTGCTGCATCGCGAGGCCGGCGGCTACAGCGCGCATTTCGACGGATCACCCTACCGGCCGGTCAATCTGACCGGCGGCTTGCTGTGCGCACCAGATGAGGCGAGCTGGCACGCGGCGCGAGAGGCGATCCTGACGCCGGCTGGATAGCAGCAGACGCGGGTTCGTCGCGTTGCGGCGGTTATGAGCCACATTGGTTTCGGATTCAACTGCCAAACAGCTTGTTCGGTGTCGTCCCTGCGAAAGCAGGGACCCATACCCCGCGGCAGGTGTTGTGAGTGGGACTCGTCGTCCCAGCATCGTTCAACAATCAGCATTTGTGGTTATGGGTCCCGGCTTTCGCCGGGACGACACCCAATATGGGTCGTCGTTTGTGGGTCATGCCTTCGCTCAGGGCTTCAGGCCTGCACGATTTCGCCGTCCGCCTCGCGTCTTCGCAAAGGAGCTTGCGCCGTCGGGCAAATCAGTGCTTGGCGATTTCGGCCGGAGCATCCAGCAGTGCCAGATGCCTGATGCGGCGCACGACAAGGATGGCAACTGCTGCAGCGGCGATCGGTGCCAGTTGCAGGCCGTTGGCGCCCGCGGGCACCATGGCGAATGGCGTCAAATAAAGCGCAGCGAGGGCGATGCGTTCATAGGGCAGCCAGCCCTGCGCAAGCGCCTGCGCGATCAGCCACGCGCCCGGGATCGCCAGGATCACGACCTCATAGTTGCCGAGCGACGGTACGCACAGGCCGGTCATCGCCACCATCAGCGCGATCTCGGCGGCGCCGCCGGGACGTTTTCGCAGCACCAGGATCAGGACGACGATCGCGATCGCGGCCGCGGTCACCTGGACGAGCCAGGCCGTGCTGCTGGATCCGCCGGCCAGCCTGACCGCGGCATAGGGACTGGCGAACTTCTCGAAACCGGGTCCGCCGCCGAGACTCCAGGCACTTGCCTCTGGCAGAACGGCAACAAACTTAATCCATGGATCGATCCCGAAGGAGGCGGTGGCCGCCAGCACAAGCACGAGCGTCGTTGCGGCCGCCGCGGCGAGCGCGCGCCAGCGCCGCGTCAGGATCAGCACCAGCGGCGCAAGCAGGGCGATCTGCGGCTTGTAGCTGAAGCACCCGAGCAGCGCGCCGGCGATCACCGGGTAGCGGTCGAGCGTGACGGCCGATCCGCCGAGCAGGGCCGCCGAGAACAGCGAATTCTGTCCGAACAGCGCGCACACCCACACGGCGGGAAAGGCGAGCGCGGGAACGACGGAGCCACGCTCAAGCATGGCTCTCACCGCGACCGCATAGGCGGCGCCGGTCGCGACGATCCAGACGACGGCGGCCGTTGCAAAGGGAACCAGTGCGAAGGGCAGCCAGAACAACAGCGACGTCGGCGGGTAGAAGAACGGTGCGTAGGTGTTCTGACCGAGCACGGCGGCTACGGCGGCGCGGCCTGCGTCGCCATAGGCGTCGCCGGCACGGCCTTCGAGCGCGAGCTTTGCCGCCGTCCAGAACGCCGCGAAGTCATAGCCGACATCCATCGTCGGTGCAGTCCATGGGATGATCGCGATGCAGCCGATGAACAGGACGAGAAATACGCGGGTGAAGGCGGTGACACGGTCAGCCGTAAGCCAGTCGGCCTCGCGCAGCGCGGAGACCAGCGCGCCGGCGCCGGACCGCGGTGAATGCGCGGTTGCCGCCTGCGGCCGACTCGTGGACGCGCTTGACATCCGGCCGGTGGTTGCGCGTGGCATCACAGTGCCACGATCCGCGTCATTCGCCGCGAGGTGACGCGCGGCGTCATCAGCGAAGGCCAGCCTGTGTCCCTCGAGGTCCGACTTCTGCGACATCGGCCGCTTCATCCCAATCGCGTCGTGCACGCGCAACATTTGGATCAAATCGTCTAAGGTTGCGTAAACCCGATCGCTGCAATTGGCCGCGGCGCAATCGGAACCGATGATCGACATTGCCCCTTGTCCGCGGCCTGTCACGCCGGGCATGGTAAATGAACCCGCAACGCCGGCGGAGCGTGCGGCGCTTGACGGTCAAGGTTCATCGCGAATGGCGGTATTGCAGCAGTTCGGCCACGACATCTGGATTGCCGGGGGACCGAACCTTGCGGTCGCCGGGTTTCACTATCCGACCCGGATGGCCGTCGTCAGATTATCGGACGGCGGCCTTTTCATCTGGTCGCCGGTCCGGTGGACGGAGGAATTGCAGGCCGGCGTGGCGGCGCTCGGTCAGGTCAGGCACATCGTGGCCCCCAACTCGCTGCACCATCTGTTCCTCGCCGAGTGGAAGCAGGCCTGTCCGGCCGCTGTGCTCCACGCCCCGCCGGGCCTGCGCAAGCGGCGCCGTGACCTCGGCTTCGATGCCGATCTCGCGGACGCGCCGAGCCTCGACTGGGCCGGCCAGATCGATCAGGTGGTGATGCGCGGCAACCTGATCACCACGGAGGTGGTGTTCTTCCATGTCGAAAGCGGCACCGTGCTGTTCACCGACTTGCTGCAGCAGATCCCTCCCGACCTGGTCTCCGGCTGGCGGGCGACGATCGCGAAACTCGACCTGATGGTCGGGCCGGAGCCGTCGGTGCCGCGCAAGTTCCGCGTAGCCTTCACGGGCCGCCGCGCCGCGCGTGCGGCCTTGCAAAGGATTCTGGCGTGGCCCGCCGAAAAGGTGCTGATGGCCCACGGAACGCCAGTCGAAAGGGATGCGCCGGCATTCTTGCGCCGCGCGTTCGCGTGGCTCTCGGCGTGATGATTTCATCGCGGATGCGGCGTCGTTGCGGATCGTCAGCCTGAGCGGAAATGCCGCGGCGAATGCCGCGTTTCGCGCCGGATCAGCCGGCGGAGGGTCGATGGCTCGGAATATCCAACCTTGCCCGCGATCTCTTCGACCGACAGGCGCGTGGTCTCGAGCAGCGACCGCGCCGTCTCGATCCTGATGCGTTGCACGAATTGAATGGGCGACACGCCGCAGATCGCCTCGAGCCGTCTGGCAAATGTCCGCGGCGCCAACGCCACCGCGGCGGCGACGTCCCCGATCGTGAAGTCGCGCGCGATGTTGCTGCGCACCCATTTCTCGGCCCTGGCGACCTTGGGGTCCTGGCTGGCAAGATAATTGATCGCCATGAAGGGCGCCTGAGAATGCCGCTCGCCAAGCAGCAGGTAATTGGCGCAGCCCTTGGCGAGCGCCGGGCCGCCGAAACGCGTGACCACCGCAAGCATCAGGTCCATCTGCGCCATCGCCGCGCCGGCGGTTGCGATCGGCCAGTCGGCGACCACCATCCGCTCGGTCATCAGCTCGACATTCGGATAGCGTTGCCGAAACAGCGGCGCGAACCACCATGTCGTCGTCGCGCGCTTGCCGTCGAGCAGGCCGGTCTCCGCCAGCAGGAAACTGCTGGCGCAGGACGCGGCGAGCATCGCGCCGTTCGCGAACGCCGTGACCAGCATGTCGCGGGCGTGCCGACATGCCGGTGTCGCGAGCTTCCGCTCCAGTTCGCCGGCCGATGCCGGGCCGAGCCCGGGAACGATGACGAGGTCGGCGCCGCGCAATCGGCCGGCGTGCCGCCTCGGCCCATAGCGCAGCGTCGTCACCTCGAAGCGCGCGTGCTTCGTCGTGCTGATCCGGTTGGCGATGGCCAGCACGTCGTGGGTGATGGCGGCCGCCGACGCGAGGCAGCCGTCGATCTCGACAACCGCGACCTTGGTCATGTCATAAAATCCGCGATCAATGTCGTTTTTGACACTAGCTGCCCGGCCGGAAAATCGCAACTCTGACGCCAAGACGCTGCCGATCTCGATCAGGAGGACCGCCGATGCCGAACCGGCCGATGACCCAGGACGATCCGCTCGAGGATTTCGAGCGCCGCCAGATTACCCTCGAAGGGGTTGGTAAAACCGTCCATGTTGGCGGCGGAGGTCCTGCGGTGATCGTGATGGCGGAGATGCCGGGCATCAGCCCGCATGTGGCGCGCTTCGCCCGCTGGGTTCGCGATGCCGGCTTCACCGTCTATATGCCGTCGCTGTTCGGCCGTGACGGCGCTGTCGCGAGCGCGGAGGAGGGCGCCGCGGTGTTTCAGCGCGCCTGCGTCAGTGCGGAGTTTCGTGCGATGGCCGCAAACCAGTCCAGTCCCGTGACGCAATGGCTGCGCGCGCTGGCGCGATTTGCCCATGGCGAATGCGGCGGTCCCGGTGTCGGGGCCATCGGGATGTGCTTTACCGGCAATTTCGCGCTCGCCATGATGCTGGAACCGTCGATGCTGGCGCCGGTGCTTTCGCAGCCGTCATTGCCATTGAACGATCCGGCGGGCATCGAGATCGCGCCGGAGCAAGTCAAGGCGGTGCGCGAGCGGCTGGAGCGCGAAGACCTGACCGTGCTGGCCTATCGCTTTGAGGGTGACAAGTTCTGCATGGCGCAGCGCTTTGCGGCCTATCGCGAGGCGCTCGGCGACCGATTCATCGGGCGGGTGCTTCCCGACAGCGCGGCGAACCGCGATGTGCCGCCGTTCTTCCGGAATTTCGTCACGACACCGCACAGCGTCGTGACGGTGCATCTGATCGACGAGGCGGGTCAGCCGACCATCGCGGCTCGCGATGAGATCCTGGCGTTTTTCAGGCAGCGGCTGTCACCCGTGAGCGGATGAGCCCGGCCGATCGAAATAGGCGAATGCGGCGCTCGTCAGGCTGCCGAGCAGGGACCAGAACACCAGACTGGTCAGCGTGACGGCGACCACGAACTGATGCGACAGGGACGAAGGCACGTTGGTCTCGACATGCTCCAGTTCGGGCGCGCCGATCAGATGCGGCAGCATGATCAGGACCACACCGGCGATGGCGGCCGGCATCGAGCGCCGGAACACGATCAGCCCGAGGCCGGCTGCGGTCGCCAGCACCGCCGTCACCCACCAGATCTGGCGCGACAGCAATGGAGCGGCGGGGACCCCCGGCAATTCAGGCGGCAGTCCGAGGCCCGGAGCAATGGTGAAGACGGCGAAACCGGCAAGGCCCCACATCAAGCCTTCATGCCACGAGATCTGCTCGCCGGTTGCGCCGCTGCGAACCGCGAGAAAGCCGCAGAGCAGAAGCGCAAAGCCGATCGCGGTCAGGATGTTTGCCCCCGCCGTATAGACGTTGCGTTCCAAACCGTCGCGCGGCTCCCAGGCCTCCGCGCCATGATCATGATCCGCATGATCATGGACGAGGATCGCCTGCGGTGGCGCCGAGGCCTCGTGCTTGTGCGCGGCCGCCTTCTCATAGACCTCGGCCCTGAGGATCAGGGGAACGGTGCCGAACTGCTGGACCGCGGTGACGATCAGGCCGACGATGAATCCGGCAATGACCGACGAGAAGACGATCGAGCGAAACGTGCTCATGCAAAGGCGGTCAGTGGCAGGGGAAGGCGTTGGAATGGCGCACGTCATGCGCGGCGTTGTGGATCACGTCGATGTGCGAGAAGCCGACCACGCCGACGATGAACAGGCCGAGCGTCATAGCCATCAACGACTGTGCAAGCCGTCCGACCTGCCGGGTAGCGATCGGCAGCGTGACCTGAGCTTGAGTAACCTGGGTTTGCGCGGTCTGGGACTGGCTCATGGTCGTTCTCCACATTCGATTTGATCGGCTTCTAGCAGCTTTCGGGTGATGTCGCGACTGGTAAGATGCAAATTTGTTCCAAGGGGAATGCGCTTGCGCTCGATCTTGGCGCGTGCGGCTGCCTTGAAAGCTTGTTCAAACCGCCTGAAATAGGCGAGACATGCGTCGACCGTCGGATCGGTGCCAAGCAGCGTGCGAAAGGCGCCCCGATGCACCGCGCAGATGGCGTTGTGCTCCGGCACGGGAAAGACCAGCGAGGCGATGTCGGCGCGCCAGTGCGCGTCACAGCTCGAGGTGCCGTCGCCGGCAGGGGCTCGGTCAGCGTCGGATGGTGAATTCATCCGGACCTCGCCGCGATTCCCACTTGGCCTGTTCGAGCTCCGGACGGTCGCATTCGGTCTGGGGGTAACCGATGCAGAGATAGCCGATAAATTTCCAGGAGGCCGGGATTTCCAGAACGCCATGAATGCGTTCCGGATTGAGGATCGACACCCAGCCGATGCCGATGCCTTCGGCGCGCGCGGCAAGCCACATCGAGCAGATCGCGGCCACCACGGAATATTCCGACGTCTCCGGCATCGTCGCGCGGCCGAGACCGGCGCCGATCCGGTCGGTCTTGTCGGCGAACACGGCGAGATGGCCCGGCGCCTCCTCGAGGCCTGATAATTTCAATGCGGCATATTTTGCGGCGCGCTCGCCCGAATAGGACCGCAACGCATCGGCGTTGCAGGCCTTGAAGTCGTCGAGGACAGCGCGGCGTCGTGCCTCGTCGTCGACAATGACGAACCGCCAGGGCTGGCTCAGGCCGACCGAAGGCGACAGGCAGGCGATCTCGATCAGCCGCTCGATCGTGTTATCTGGCAGCGGATCGGCCCGGAACCGCCGCACGTCCCGCCGCCACACGAACAGCTCGTGCAGTTGGCGGCGAAACGTATCGTCGAATGAGACCATCGTGGGGCCTTTGGCAGGATCGATCTCGGACTTCATTTAAGCTTCATCGGCAGGCCCGCAACGACGAACTCGACCTCGTCGGCGATGCCGGCGATAGTCTGGTTCATGATTCCTGCGGCGTCGCGGAAAGTCCGCGCCAATGCGTTGTCCGGCACGATGCCGAGACCGACCTCGTTGGTGACCAGGATGACCGGGCCGTGCTGGCGCGACAGCGCATCCGCCAGACGCGTCACTTCCTGCGACCAGTCGCGCCCGGCATGCAGCAGATTGGATAACCAGAGCGTCAGGCAATCGACCAGCCTCGCGCCGCCGCCATCGGTCTCGGACAGCACTTCAACGAGATCAAGCGGCACCTCGCGCTCGATCCAGTCGTTGCCGCGCCGCGCGCGATGTTTGGCGATCCGCTCATCCATTTCCGCGTCGAGCGCTTCGGCGGTCGCGATATAGACCGGTTGCCCCGCAAAGTTGCGCGCACGAAGTTCGGCGCGCCGGCTTTTGCCGGACCGGGCTCCCCCCGTGATCAGAATAACGGCCATATCATCTCCTGTGCGACCGGTACGCACGTCGTTCACAAACGCTCTAACCACCAATCGCGGAGAAAGACAAAGCCGAAATCCGTCACGGAGGGCTTGCGCTCGGCCGATGTCTTGCGCATCAGGGGGACCGCGGCGAGGAGAGGGTTATCGTGGGTTTTGCGGGAGCGATGGCGGTGGCGATGGCGGTGGATGCCCTGATCGGCTGGCCGGAGTGGCTGTTTGCCCGCATCGGCCATCCCGTGACATGGCTCGGCCGGCTGATCCATCTTGTCGATAGCGCCTGGAACCGCGCCTCCGATCCGCCGGCGTTTCGGCGTTTGGCTGGCGTCGCGGGCGCGATCTCGGTGATCGCGCTGGTGGTGGCGCTCGGTTGGGCCGTTCAGTTCGTGCTCGCATCCGGATGGGTTCGCGTTGTCCTTGTTGGTGTCCTGGCATGGCCGCTGGTTGCCGTGCGCTCGCTGCATGACCATGTCGCCGCGGTGGCAAATCCTTTGGCATCCGGCGACATCACGGCCGCACGTTTGGCGGTCGCGCAGATTGTCGGGCGTGATCCGGCTACGCTCGACGATTCCGGCATCGCGCGCGCCACCATCGAGAGCCTTGCCGAGAATGCATCCGACGGCATCGTGGCGCCAGTGTTGTGGGGCGCGCTGTTCGGCCTGCCGGGGATCCTTGGCTATAAGGCGATCAACACGCTGGACTCGATGATCGGCCACCGCACCGAGCGGCACGAAGCCTTTGGCTGGGCAGCCGCCCGGATCGACGATCTCGCCAATCTCGTTCCTGCACGGCTGACCGGGCTTCTGTTCGTGCTGCTCGCGCCGAACCGTTCGCAGGCGTGGTCATGCATGTTGCGCGATGCGCATCGCCATCGCTCGCCGAATGCCGGCTGGCCGGAAGCCGCGATGGCCGGCGCGCTCGGCGTCCGGCTCAGCGGTCCCCGCATCTATCACGGTCACATCGCCGATGAGCCGTGGCTGAACGAGGGGGCGCGCGATCCGGCTGCCGCTGACGTCCTCACCGGGCTGAAGCTCTATCGCTACGCCATGGTGCTGTTGGCTGCGGCGTTCGTCGCCCTGGCGCTGGCGTGAAGGAGCGGCGCATGCGTGAGCACGGCGGGAATCTTGATGTCGCCCAGCAACGCTTCGGCGGCGCCGCGGACGACTGGATCGACCTGTCGACCGGGATCAATCGGGCGCCGTATCCCCTGGTCGATGTCGAGCCGCGGCACTGGAGCGCGTTGCCGTCGCGATCCGATCTTGAATCGCTCCACGACGCCGCGCGGCAAGCCTATGCCACCGACGCGCCGATGGTGGCGATGGGTGGTGCGCAGGCCGCCATTCAGTTGCTGCCGCATCTGGCGCTCAAGGGGCGGGCGCGGATCCTGGCGCCGACCTACAATGAGTATGCCGCGGTGTTGTCGGCCGCCGGCTGGGACGTCGCCGAGGTGTCCGATCTCACCGCGCTCGCGGGAGCGGACATTGCGATCGTCGTCAATCCGAACAATCCCGATGGACGGCGCCATGATCGGCAGGAATTGCTGGCACTGCTGCCGCGCGTTGGCCGGCTCGTCATCGACGAGAGTTTTGCGGACGCCGTTCCTGACCTGTCCCTTGCACCGGAAGCAGGACGCGCCGGGCTCCTGATCCTGCGCTCATTTGGCAAGTTTTACGGACTTGCCGGCCTGCGGCTCGGCTTCGCTGTCGGCAGCGAGGCTGATATCGCCGCGCTTGCCGCGATGGCGGGCCCATGGCCGGTTTCGGGCGCCGCGATTGCGATCGGACGGCGCGCGTTGCTCGATCGCGACTGGGCAGAGGCGACAGCCGCGCGGCTCGCGGACGACTGCGTCAGGCTCGACGCGGCGGCGCGATCACGGGGCTGGACGCTGCTCGGCGGCACGCCGCTGTTCCGGCTTTATGAGGTCGGCGATGCGCTGGCCGCGCAGGAGAAGCTTGCCCGCGGCCAGATCTGGTCGCGGGTCTTCCGGCAAAAGCCGGGATGGCTGCGGCTCGGCTTGCCGGGCAGCGAGGCCGATTGGTCGCGCCTTTCCGCGGTGCTATCCGTTTAACGCGCCAGCGCAAGCAAACCTTCGACATCGAGATGGGTCTCGATGTGCTCGGCAAGCGCATCGAGTGCGCTCTCGACCCTGGCGCCATAAGGCTGATCCGCCGCCGCGATGTCGAGTTGCGCAAGGTAAGCCTTGCGAAATCCGTCTGAGGCGAATAGGCCGTGCAGATAGCTGCCGTGAACGCGCCTGTTGGCCGAAACCGCCCCTTCAGCTGCACCATCAAGCAACGCAAAAGGCCGCGCGCGATCCGGGCCGTCGGTGCGCCCGATATGGATTTCGTAGGCCGTGATCGGTTGATGGGTCGCTTCATGCACCGCACTGACGCGCGTCAGCGTCTTCTGTTCGGTCATCGTGGTCGTGACATCGAGCAGCCCGAGGCCGCGCGTTTCGCCGGCGGGCCCCTCGATCCCATCGGGATCGGCGACGGTGTGCCCGAGCATCTGGTAGCCGCCGCACAGGCCGAGGACATGGCCGCCGCGGCGATGATGCGCGAGGAGATCGATGTCCCAGCCCTGCGCGCGCAGGAAGGCGAGGTCGCCGCGGGTCGATTTCGAGCCGGGCAGGATGACGAGCTTTGCATCACCCGGGATGGCTTCGCCCGGACGTACCATCACGAGATCGACGCCGGGCTCGAGCTTCAGGGGATCGAGGTCGTCGAAATTGGCGATCCGCGACAACGCAAGGAACGCGATCTTGCACTGACCGGGCTTGCGCGCCTCGCCGAGCCCGAGCGCATCTTCCGCCGGAAGCTCGCCGGCGCGGACGAACCAGGGCAGCACGCCAAAGCCGCGCCACGCCGTGCGCTCTTCGATCAGCCGGTAGCCGTCATCGAACAATGTCGGATCGCCGCGGAATTTGTTGATGACAAAGCCCCGGATCATCGCGGCATCGTCAGGGGCGATCACCGTCTTGATGCCGACGAGCTGAGCGATCACGCCGCCACGGTCGATGTCGCCGACCAGCACTACGGGCACGTCAGCCCGGCGTGCAAAGCCCATATTGGCGATGTCGGCTTTGCGTAAGTTGACCTCGGCGGGGCTGCCGGCGCCCTCGACCAGCACCAGATCGGCGCGCGCCTTCAGGCGTGCAAAACTCTTCAGCACCGCGCCCATCAATGATGGTTTCATGCCGGCATATTCGCGCGCGCGTGCGGTCGCGATCCGTTTGCCGTGCACGATGATCTGGGCGCCGACATCGGTCTCGGGCTTGAGCAGCACCGGGTTCATGTCGGTGTGCGGCTCGACGCCGGCGGCCAGCGCCTGCAACGCCTGCGCACGTCCGATCTCGCCGCCGTCGACGGTCACGGCGGCGTTGTTCGACATGTTCTGCGGTTTGAACGGCAGCACGCGCAGGCCGCGTCGTCTGGCGGCGCGCGCGAGGCCGGCGACGATCAGCGATTTGCCCACGTCCGAGCCGGCTCCCTGGATCATCAATGCGCGCGCCATGGTGCTGTCTGTCAGAACTCGACGCCCGGCTGTGCCTTGATGCCGGAGCGGAACGGATGTTTCACCAGCGTCATCTCGGTGACGAGGTCGGCAATCTCGATCAATTCCTCCTTGGCATTGCGCCCGGTGAGCACGACATGGGTCATCGGCGGCTTCGACGTGGTCAGGAAGTCGACGACATCGGCGATCGCGAGGTAATCGTAGCGTAGCGCGATGTTGATCTCGTCGAGCACGACCATGCGCAGGCTCGGGTCTGCGATCAGCTGCTTGGCCTTTTCCCAGCCGGCTTGCGCTGCCGCGATGTCGCGGGCGCGATCCTGCGTCTCCCAGGTAAAGCCTTCGCCCATCGCGTGGAATTGACAGAGATCGCCGAAATGCCCGGTGAGCAGGCGGCGCTCGCCGGTATCCCAGGCGCCCTTGATGAACTGCACCACGGCGCAGGGAAAGCCGTGCGCCACACAGCGCACGATCATGCCGAACGCGGAGGACGATTTTCCTTTGCCGGCGCCGGTATGAACGATGATCAGGCCCTTTTCGCCGCTCTTGGTCGCCATGATGCGGTCGCGGGCGGCCTTCTTTTTCGCCATCTTGTCCGCATGGCGCGCATCCAGCGAAGAATCGGTGCCGACGGCGCCGTCTTCAGCTTCGTTTCCATCAGAAGTCATCACGTTCCTTCGGCTTGACAAGTGCGAGGCTTGGACGAATGGTGGGTCTGCGTTGGTTCCTGTCCTACGACAGGCGAAGAGGGAATGCGATAGGGCTATGACCGCAAGGTTCGCCCGAAGCGCAGCCGCCCCCGCGACCGTGACCGGAGAGATGCCCAAGCCACTGATTCCCTACGGAGTCGGGAAGGTGGGCATCGAAGGGTAAAACCTGCTCCGCAAGCCGGGAGACCTGCCAACGCAGCATGTTGTGAGACCGGCGGACGGGGTGTTCCGCGACGGGGAACGAACCTGTCCAAAATCGGTTCGTGTGCCTCATCGCTTCCCGCTGTCAATCCAGGAAGGGCGATGAGCGTTACACTTCATGTCTGCATCACTTGCCGCGCCGGCCAGACGCCGGCGGAAGGCGAGCTCGCGCCCGGTGCGCGCCTGCATGCCGCGCTCGTTGAGGCTGGCGTGCCCGATGACGTCAATCTGGTTCCCGTCGCATGCCTGTCGGCCTGCAGCCAGGGTTGCTCGGTCGCGCTCAGCGCGCCGGGGCGATGGTCCTATGTCTACGGCCGACTGTCCGCTGACAATGCCGCGGATGTGATCGCCGGTGCGTCGGCCTATGCGGCGGCGCCTGACGGCATCGTGCCGTGGCGCAGCCGTCCGGAAATCTTCCGCAAGCAATCGCTCGCCCGCATTCCACCTCTTCCCGTCGTGCCGGAGGCCGCAGAATGACCACGCTCGCCAAAATTCCGGTCACCGTCGTGACCGGCTTTCTCGGCTCCGGCAAGACGACGCTGATCCAGCATCTGATCCGCAATGCCAACGGCAAGAAGCTCGCGGTGCTGGTCAACGAATTCGGCAGCGAAGGCGTCGACGGCGACATCCTGAAGTCGTGCGCCGACGCCAATTGTCCGGCCGAGAACATCGTCGAGCTCGCCAATGGCTGCATCTGCTGCACCGTCGCCGATGATTTCATCCCGGCGATGGAGCAGTTGCTGGCGCGGAACGTGAAGCCCGATCACATCGTGATCGAGACCTCAGGGCTCGCGCTGCCGAAGCCGCTGCTGAAAGCGTTCGACTGGCCGGAGATCCGCTCGCGGATCACGGTCGACGGCGTGATCGCACTGGCCGACGCCGAGGCTGTCGCCGCCGGCCGTTTTGCGCCTGATCCGGCGGCGGTGGATGCGCAGCGCGCGGCCGATGAGAATCTCGACCACGAGACGCCGCTGTCGGAAGTGTTCGAGGACCAGATCGCCTGTGCCGATCTCGTGCTGCTGACCAAGGCCGACCTTGCCGGGGCGGAGGGGATCAAGGCAGCGAAAGAGGTGATTGCGGCCGAGATGCCGCGCGAGGTGCCGATGCTGCCCGTCGTCGACGGCACGATCGACGCGCGCGTGATCCTCGGGCTCGAGGCGGCGGCGGAAAACGATCTCGCGTCGCGGCCGTCGCATCACGATGGCGAGGAGGAACACGAGCACGACGATTTCAATTCCGTCGTGATCGATCTTCCGGAGGTTTCGGATGTCGACGCGCTGATCGCCTCGATCAAGGGACTGGCGCGCGAGCAGAACGTGCTGCGCGCCAAGGGCTACATCGCGGTCGAGGGCAAGCCGATGCGGCTGCTGGTGCAATCGGTCGGCGAGCGGGTGCGGCATCAGTTCGACATGCCCTGGGGCGCACGGGTGCGGCAGTCGAAGCTCGTCGTGATCGGCGAACATGCCGACATCGACGAAGCCGCGATCAGGGCACGGCTTGGTGTCTGATGCACGTCGTCTTCCGCGAGAGCCGCGGCCTTGAGGAGACCGCGACGCCAAGGGACCTCGGCCAGGATCCGGCCGATCTCGTGGTGTTGTCGTTTTCCGACAGCGATCTTGCTGCCTTCGCGGCCGGCTGGCGGCGCGGCCGCGCTGCGTTGCCGTCGCTGCGGCTCGGCAATCTCGCGGAGCTGCGCCATCCGCTGTCGGTGGATACCTATATCGAGCGGACGCTCTCGCACGCCCGCGGCATTCTGGTGCGGCTGATCGGCGGCGAGCCCTATTGGTCGTACGGGCTGGCCGCGGTGCATCGGCTGGCGAAGGAGCGCGGCATCGCCCTGGTGGTGCTGCCGGCCGATGGCCGCGACGATCTGCGGCTGGATGAATTCTCGACCTTGCCGGTCTCGACGCTGCGCCGTCTCAAGGTGCTGTGCGACAAGGGCGGCCCGGTTGCCGCGCAGGCCGTGATCGCGCAACTGGCGCTGGCGTCCGGACTCTATGCCGGGCCTGTGGTCGGCGAGATCGATCTTCCCGAGATCGGCGTCTACGATCCCCGGCGCGGTGCCATCGCGGCGTTGCCGGCACCGGACGGCCGGGCGCGCGTGCTGGTGACGTTTTATCGTTCTTATCTCGCGGCCGGTGACACGGCGCCGGTCGATGCACTGATCGATGCATTGCGTGAGAGGGGCTTTGATGCTCATGGCGTGTTCGTCACTTCGTTGAAGGCGGCGGGCGTGTCCGATTGGCTGCGCGTTCAGTTTGCGCAATGCGCTCCAGCGGCCATCGTCAATGCGACCGCGTTCTCCGCGGCCGGCGACGACGGCACGACGCCGTTCGACGCTGCATCGTGCCCGGTGTTCCAGGTCGCTTTGTCGACCGCGCGGCGCGAGGATTGGGCCGGATCGCTGCGCGGTCTGTCGCCTGGCGATCTCGCGATGCATGTGGTGCTGCCGGAGGTCGACGGCCGCCTGTTCACAGGCGTCGTGAGCTTCAAATCGCCTGGTGAGCGCGATCCCGAGCTGCAATTCGCGCATCTTGCGCATCGGCCGGATGCCGAGCGCGTCGCTGCAATTGCCGCACGCGTGGCCGCCTGGCATCGGCTTGCCGGCAAGCCGGAACAGGAGAAGCGGCTTGCGCTGGTGCTCTCGAACTATCCGGGCCGTCCGCATCAGATCGCGCATGCCGTCGGCCTCGATGCGCTTGCCTCGGTCGAGGCGTTGCTGACAGATCTCGCGGCCGCGGGATTTGACCTTGAGCCGGTGGAGTCGCTGGGCGACATTCTTTTGCGCAGGAATTTGACGTGGAAGGTCGCCGACTATCGCGCCGCGCTTTCCGGCCTTCCGCAACAACTGCAGGACGATCTCAGCCGCGCATGGGGCGCGCCGGAGGATGATCCCGATTGCCGTGACGGCGCATTTCATTTCGCGGCGATCTGCTGCGGCAAATCGGTCATTGCCGTTCAGCCGGAGCGCGGTGAGGTGGGGCAGCGCGACGCCGACTATCACGATCTGGCGCGCACGCCGCGTCACGCCTATGTCGCGTTCTATCTGTGGCTCAGGCGGCAAGGCATCGATGCCGTCGTCCACATCGGCGCGCATGGAACGCTGGAATGGCTACCGGGGAAGTCGGTTGCGCTGTCGTCCGCATGCTGGCCGGAGGCGCTGATCGGCGATCTGCCTGTTGTCTATCCCTTCATCGTCAACGATCCCGGCGAGGCCGCGCAGGCCAAGCGCCGGATCGGTGCCGTGACGATCGGACATCTGCCCCCGCCACTGGCACAGGCCGCAGTGCCGGAAGGCCTGCGCAGTCTCGAGCGCTTGCTCGATGAGTATTCGACTGCCGACGGCCTCGATCCGGCGCGGCGGCAGCGCCTGATCGCCGCGATTCGCGACGAAGCGCGCATCGCCGGGCTGGAAGACGATCTCGGTCTCGCCGAGTCGGTCTCCGCAGCCGAGGCCATTCCGCAGATCGATCGTTTCGTCTGCGACCTCAAGGAAAGCCAGTTCGGCGACGGCCTGCATATATTCGGGCAGGGCGCGTGCGGCGAAGCGGAGAGGGCGGCGCTGCGCGATGCGCTCGCGGGACGGCGCGTGGCGCCGGGGCCGTCGGGCTCGCCCTATCGCGGACGCCGCGACGTGCTGCCGACCGGACGCAATCTGTTTGCCGTCGATCCGCGCGCGGTGCCCACGCCGTCGGCGCATGCGCAGGGCGTGAAGCTCGCCGAAGAGCTGCTGCGCCGTCATTTGCAGGATGACGGCGACTGGCCGAAAGGACTCGTGGTCGACCTCTGGGGCTCGTCGACGATGCGCACCGCCGGCGAGGATTTTGCGATGGCCCTGCACCTCGCGGGCATCGCGCCGCGCTGGGATCATGGATCAGGCCGGGTGTCGGGCTACGACATCATCGCGCCGGCGGAGCTCGGCCGGCCGCGCATCGACGTCACGCTGCGCGTGTCGGGGCTGTTCCGCGACGTCTTTTCAGGGTTGGCCCAGTTGTTCGAAGCTGCAGCGGAGGCGTTGTCCGAACGCTGCGATGAGGCAGACGAGAATCCTTACCGGCAACGCATCTCGCGCGTGTTCGGTCCGCGCCCCGGACATTATGGCGTTGGCATCGCGTCGATGCCGGATGTCTTCACCAAGGAGGCGCGCGAGGCGGCCGGCGAAGCCTGGCTGTCGGCATCGTCGTGGGCTCTCGCATCCGACGGCGAGATGCGGCCCGATCGCGCCGGCATCGAGGCGCGGCTCGCGGCTGCGGACAGTTTTGTTCATACCCAGGATTTGCCGGAGACCGATCTGTTGCTGGCGGCGGACTATGCCGCGCACGAGGCGGGCATCGCGGCGGCGGCCCGGCGCCTTGGCACAAAAGTTCCGTCGCTCTATCACCTCGATGCGACGCGGCCGGATCAGCCGCATGCCCGCGCGTTGACCGAGGAAATCTCACGCGTGGTGCGGGCACGCGCGGCCAACCCTGCATGGATCGCCGGCATGATGCGCCATGGCTTCCGTGGTGCCGCCGAGATCTCGGCGACGCTGGAGCACATGGCGGCGTTCGCCCATCTCGCCGGCGCGGTGCCGGCGCATCTGTTCGATCTCTACTACGGAGCGACGCTCGGCAATGACGAGGTTCGCGGCTTCATGGCGCGCGAGAATCCGGCGGCGCTGGCGGCGATCGAAACCTGCTTCACGAGGTTGCATGAGGCGTCGCTGTGGCAAACGCGGCGCAATTCGATTGCGGCTGCGCTGCAGGAGGCCTCATGAGCGCGGTTGCGGTCAAGGGTTGGTGTCCCGGCGCGCTGCGGCCGATGCTATCAGGCGATGGCCTCGTGGTGCGCATTCGCCCGCGCGCCGGACGGCTCGACGCGGCGCAGGGTGCGGGAATCGCCGAGCTGGCGGCGCGATACGGCAACGGACTGATCGACTTGACCAGCCGCGCCAATCTCCAGATTCGCGGCGTCAGCGATGAAGCTTATCCGTCCCTGGTCGATGGGCTCGCTGAGCTCGGGTTGCTGGACACAGACTCGAATACCGAAGCGCAGCGCAACATTCTGGTGACGCCGTTCTGGACTGCCGCCGACGAGACGCGCTCGCTTGCGACCGAGCTTGAGCAGGTGCTTGCCAGTTCCTCGCTTGATCTTCCAACCAAGTTCGGCTTCGCAATCGATGATGGCGATGCGCGGATGCTGACTAGTGCGTCCGCCGACGTCAGGATCGAGCGCGATCGCGGCGGCGGACTGCTGGTGCGGGCCGATGGCGCACAGCGCGGGCTTTCGGTCACGCGGAGCGAGGCTGTGCAGGCGGCGCTGGCGCTGGCCGAGTGGTTCGTCGCTTCCGGCGGAGTCAGGGGTGAGAAAAAGCGGATGGCGGCTCATCTCGCCGGCGGTGCGAGCGTTCCGGAGACACTTCGCGGTGATGTCGAGCCCGTGGCTCGATCGGCGGACCCTGCGCCTGGCCTCTATCCGACGGGCGCGATGGTTGGCGTCGCCTTCGGGCAGATGCCGCACCAGACGCTCAGCGATCTTGCCGGGAGTGCACCAGCACTTCGCGTGACGCCGTGGCGGATGATGCTGGTGGAGGGGATGCGCGAGATGCCCCATGGGGCGGACCTCGTGACTGATGCCGGTGATCCCAGGCTGCGCGTGGTCGCCTGCAGTGGCGCACCGCGCTGCGGCGAGGCGCATGCCGATACGCGCGTGCTGGCGTCGGCGCTCGCGCGGCATATCCCACCCGATGCGCGGCTTCACGTCTCCGGCTGCGCCAAGGGCTGTGCCCATTCCGGTTCTGCGGATGTCACCCTCGTTGCGACAAACGACGGCTTTGACCTGATCCGCCGCGGCACGACGCGGGATGCGCCGGTCATCCGAGGGCTGACCAGTTCGTACCTCGTCGCAAATCCCTCCGTGCTGACGGGAGGCCATTGATGCCGCACGTCTACGAAACCGACGGCGCGACGATCTATCGCCAGTCCTTTGCCACCATCCGCTCCGAGGCCGACCTTGCCCGCTTCACACCAGACGAAGAGCCGGTGGTCGTGCGCATGATCCATGCCGCCGGCATGGTGGGCCTGGAAGCGCATGTGCGCTTCACATCAGGCATGGCTGCGTGCGCGCGAGCCGCCTTGCAGGAGGGCGCGCCGATCCTCTGCGACGCGCGCATGGTGTCGGAAGGAATTACGCGCGCGCGGCTGCCGGCCCGTAATGCGGTCATCTGCACGCTGGGCGATGTCAAGGTTCCCGCGCTTGCGCAATCGATGCGCAACACGCGCTCCGCGGCGGCGCTCGAGCTGTGGCGGCCGCATCTGGGCGGCGCCATCGTTGCGATCGGCAACGCGCCGACGGCGCTGTTCCATCTGCTCAACATGCTGGAGGATCCCGATTGCCCAAGGCCGGCGGCGATCATCGGCTGTCCGGTCGGCTTTGTCGGCGCGGCGGAATCCAAGGCGGCATTGATGGCTGAGCCCCCGGTGCCGGCGCTGACTGTCGAGGGACGGCTTGGTGGTTCGGCGATCACGGTTGCCGCCGTCAATGCGCTGGCGAGCCGGAGCGAATAGCGATGGGACGCATCATCTGCTGCGGCCTCGGCCCAGGCGATCCGGACCTGATGAGCGTACGCGCCGACCGCATGGTGCGTGCCGCGAAGCATGTCGCTTATTTCCGCAAGAAGGGCCAACCGGGTCAGGCGCGCCGCATTGTCGAAGGCTTGCTCGTCGCTGACGTCAGCGAATATCCGATGGAATATCCGGTCACCACGGAAATCGCGTTCGACAGTCCGGACTACGCGCGGCTGCTGGCCGACTTCTATGACGAATGGGCCGAGCGCCTGGCGCGATTTGCGCGCGCGATCGACATCGTCGTGCTCTGCGAGGGCGATCCCTATTTCTATGGCTCGTTCATGCATCTGCATGCGCGGCTGCAGGGGCGTGTCGAGATCGAGGTGATCGCCGGTATTCCCGGCATGGTCGGCTGCTGGAATTCGGTGGGTCAGCCGATTGCGCTCGCCGACGATGTGACGACCGTTCTGATGGGGACGCTGCCGGAGCCGGAGCTCGCCGAGCGGATGCACAGCTCCGACGCGCTGGTCGTGATGAAGACCGGTCGTAATCTTCCGAAGATTCGCCGCGCGTTGGCTTCCGCGGGGCGCCTCGATGATGCGTGGCTCGTCGAACGCGGCACCATGCCGGATCAGCGCGTCGCCCAGCTTGCGGATGTCGGCGAGGCCGAGTGTCCGTATTTTGCGATCGTGCTGGTGCACGGGCAGGGGCGGCGCAGGGAGGCCGCGCAATGACCGGCACGCTGACCATCGCGGGGCTCGGACCGGGCGATGAGGCGCTGATCACGCCGGAGGTCTCTGCTGCGCTCGCGGCTGCGACCGACATCGTCGGCTATGCGCCCTATGTGACGCGCGTGCCGCCGCGCGCCGGGCTCACGCTGCATCCCTCGGACAATCGCGTGGAGTTGCAGCGCGCCGCTGATGCGTTGCGGCTTGCGTCGGAAGGGGGCCACGTCGTCGTGGTGTCCTCTGGCGATCCCGGCGTGTTCGCGATGGCATCCGCCGTGTTCGAGGCGCTGGAGGACACGCCGCAATGGCGCGACCTGCCGATTCGCGTTCTGCCCGGCGTGACGGCGATGCTGGCGGCGGCGGCAAGCGCCGGCGCGCCGCTCGGTCATGATTTCTGCGCGATCAACCTCTCTGACAATCTCAAGCCATGGCCGCTGATCGAGAAGCGCCTGCGGCTTGCGGCCGAAGCGGATTTCGCGATCGCGATGTACAATCCGCGCTCGGCCAGCCGGCCGGAAGGCTTTGCACGGACGCTCGAGATTTTGAAAGAAGCGGGCTGTCACGAGCGCATCGTGATTTTCGCGCGCGCCGTCAGCACGCCCGAGCAGCGGATCGAGACGGTCGAGCTGCGCGACGCAAGGCCAGAGATGGCCGACATGCGGACGCTCGTGATCGTCGGCAATTCGGCGACCCGGCGGGTCGGCCGCTGGGTCTATGCGCCGAGGCAGGTTCGATGACCGAGCCATTGCATCACCTCGCTCACGCTTTCCACCCGCGGCCTCTCGGGCAGCAGTGGCCGCGTGATCATGATGACGGGAAGGCCGAGCACGCGGGCAGCGTCGACCTTGGCGCGCGCGCCGGTTCCGCCGGAGTTGCGGGCGACGATCCATTCGATGCGACGCGCGCGCATCATCTCGAGCTCGCCCTCGAGCGTGAAGGGGCCGCGCGACACGATGATTTCGGCATCGGGCAATGGCAGCGCTTGCTCGGGCGGGTCGACGAAACGCAACGTATAGGCATGTTGAGGCCGAGTGCCGAACGGCGCGATGTGCTGGCGGCCGATCGCGAGGAACACGTTGGCGCGGCTGTCCGGCAAGGTAGCGACCGCGGATACGACGTCCGCGACCTCGATCCAGCGATCGCCGGAGGTTTTGTCCCAGGGCGCGCGCTCAAGCGCGATCAGGGGCGTTGTGGTTTGCGCACACGCAGCGATCGCGTTGCGGCTCATCTCGGCCGCGAAGGGATGCGTCGCATCGATCACATGCGTGATGGCTTCGCGACGCAGATAATCGGCAAGACCGCTGACGCCGCCGAAACCACCGCTGCGGACCGGCAACGGTTGGTCGGCCGGCGCGCGGGTGCGGCCGCCATAGGAATAGACTGCGTCGATGCCCGCGCGCGCGGTCGCGACGGCAAGCAAATTGGCGTCGGTCGTTCCGCCCAGGATCAGGGCGCGCATCATGGGTAATCCCTGGTTGACCATCATCGGCATCGGCGAAGATGGCCTTGCCGGCATCTCCGATGCAAGCCGAAACGCGCTTTCCGAAGCCGAAACGGTTTTCGGTGGCGAGCGGCACCTCGCGCTCGCCGGCATCACCGACCGCGGCCGTGCCTGGCCGGTTCCGTTCGATGCGAACGTCGTGCTTGAATGCCGGGGTCGTCCGACGGTGGTGCTCGCGTCGGGCGATCCGTTCTGGCATGGCGCCGGCGGAAGCCTTGTCGAGAAGCTGCAGCCCGGCGAATGGGTCGCGCACTCCGCGCCGTCAACGTTCTCACTGGCGGCGGCTCGTTTGGGCTGGCGTATCGAGAACGCTGTCTGTCTCGGTCTTCATGCCGCACCGTTCGAGCGGCTGTTGCCGCATCTCGTACGCGATGCGCGGATCATCTGCCTGCTGCGCGACGGCAAGGCGGGGTCCGATCTCGCGCGCTGGCTGACGGAGCGTGGTTGGGGGGCGTCGGCAATATGGACGCTTGCGGCGCTTGGCGGACCGCGTGAATCCATCACGCAGCATCGCGCCGACAATTATGTGGAGGATTCGGGCGACAGCCTCGTCACGGTTGCGTTGGAGGCGAAGGGAGGACAAGGGATCGCACGCAGCTCGGGTCTTGCCGATGCGCTCTTTGTGCATGACGGGCAACTGACAAAGCGGCCGGTCCGCGCGCTTGCGCTGTCGGCGCTTGCGCCGCGGCCCGGTGAGCGGCTGTGGGATGTCGGCGCGGGCTCGGGCTCGATCTCGATCGAATGGGCGCTGTGTGGAGGGACGGCGATCGCCGTCGAAGCCCGCAGCGAACGCGCCGCCAACATCCGCAGCAATGCGGCGAGCTTCGGCCTGGCGCATCGGATCACCATCATCGAAGGCGAGGCGCCCGGCGCTTTATCGGACCTCGCGAGGCCTGATGCCGTGTTCATCGGTGGCGGCCTCGACGCCACGATGTTCGATGCGATCTGGTCACGGATCGCGCCGGGAACGCGACTGGTCGCGCATGCGGTGACCCTGGAGACCGAGGCGCTGCTCTCCGATCTGCACCAGCGTCATGGCGGGGAGTTGATGCGCCTCGAGATCGCGCAGGCCGAGCCATTGGGCCGCTATCGCGCCTGGAAAGCCGCGCGGCCGATCGTGCAATGGAGCGCGCTCCGATGAAGGTCGCTGGTCTCGGATTCAGACGCAATGCAAGCGTCGCGTCCTTGCGCGACGCACTCGACGCGGCCGGCGGGTCCGACGGCCTTGCGGCAATTGCAACGGTGAGTGACAAGGCCGATGCGGCGGCATTGAAGGCGCTGGCCCAGGAACTGGGACTGCCAGTCCGCGGCATTTCTGCCGGGATATTGGCCGAGATACAAACCGCGACACAGTCCGAAATCATCAAGGCGAGATTCGGAACAGGTTCGGTCGCCCAGGCTGCGGCGATCGCTGCGGCAGGGCGCGGTGCGCGCCTGATCTCGGTCAGGGCTGCGTCACAGGATCGGATGGCCGTTGCGGCGATCGCGGAAGGAGACGGCGAATGACGGTGCATTTCATCGGCGCAGGACCCGGCGCTGCCGATTTGCTGACCCTGCGCGGGCGCGATCTCATCGCCTCGTGCCCGGTTTGTCTCTATGCCGGATCGCTGGTGCCGTCAGGTGTTCTGGCGCATTGCCCGCCGGATGCGCGCATCGTCAACACCGCGCCGCTCTCGCTCGACGAAATCATCGCCGAGATCGCTGCCGCGCATGCGGAGGGCAAGGATGTCGCGCGGCTGCATTCCGGCGATCTCTCGATCTGGTCGGCGATGGGCGAGCAGCTGCGCCGGCTGCGCGCGTTGCAGATTCCCTATTCGGTCACGCCCGGGGTGCCGGCCTTCTCGGCGGCCGCGGCGGCGCTGGAGGCCGAGCTCACGCTGCCGGGCCTTGCGCAATCGGTGGTGCTGACACGCACGCCGGGCCGGGCGAGCGCGATGCCTGATGGTGAGACACTCGCAGCGTTTGCTGCGACCGGCGCGGTGCTGGCGATCCATCTTTCGATCCATCTGCTCGACAAGGTCATGGCCGAGCTCACGCCGCACTATGGCGCGGATTGCCCGGTTGCGATCGTCTGGCGCGCGAGCTGGCCGGACCAGCGCATCATGCGCGCCACGCTCGCGACGCTCGATAGTGCCGTGGGCCCCGAGCTCGAACGCACTGCGCTCATTCTGGTCGGCAAGACGCTCGGCGCGGACGAATTCGCCGAGAGCCGTCTCTATGCAGCCGACTACGACCGCCGCTACCGTCCGGTCGGGGCGGCGCCGCGCTTTCCGGAATCGTCGCCGGAATCATCGCAATGACCGCGGGGCTCGTCATCTCTGCGCCGGCATCCGGTGTCGGCAAGACGACGCTGACCCTGGCGTTGGCGCGCGCCTATCGCAATCGTGGTCTCAAGGTGCAATGCCTCAAGAGCGGGCCTGATTACATCGATCCCGCCTTTCACGCGGTCGCCACGGGACGCGCGTCGGTCAACATCGATAGCTGGGCGATGGCGCGCGAAGCGATCGTGCATCTGGCAGGCCGCGGCGCGGATGCCGATCTCGTGCTGGCGGAAGGCTCGATGGGACTGTTCGACGGCGTCGCCGCGCGTGGCGTCTCGGGGACCGGCGCCACTGCCGACATCGCCGAAATGATGGGGTGGCCGGTGCTGCTGGTGATCGATCCCTCCGGTCAGGCGCAGACCGCGGCGGCGGTCGCGGCGGGATTGCGTGATTTTCGCGCCGGTGTGCAGCTTGCCGGCGTCGTCCTCAATCGCGTCGCGAGCGCGCGGCATGAAGCCCTGGTGCGCAATGCCATGGCCGGCGCGGGCATTCCGGTATTGGGATCGCTGCCGCGCCACGCCGAGATCGCCTTGCCGAAGCGTCACCTCGGCCTGGTACAGGCCGAAGAGCAGGCTCAAATCGACGGTCTGATTGACGAAGCCGCACGCTTCGTCGCCGAACATGTTGATCTCGACGCCGTGCTGATATCGGCCAAGGTCTGGTCGCCGCAATCAGCCGTGCGCAGCCTGGACATCACGCCGCCCGGTCAGCGCATCGCGCTCGCACGCGACGCGGCGTTCTCCTTTGTCTATCCTCACATGCTGGAAGCCTGGCGCGCGGCCGGCGCAGAGATCGTGACGTTCTCGCCGCTTGCCGACGAAGGCCCCGATCCGGACGCCGATGTGTGCTGGCTGCCCGGCGGCTATCCCGAACTGCATGCCGGCCGGCTTGCAGCCAACGGGCAATTTCTCGGGCGGCTCCGCACCTTCGCCGAGATGCGGCCGGTGCACGGTGAATGCGGGGGCTACATGGTGCTGGGCGCCGCGTTGACCGATGCCGACGGCGTGCGCCATGAGATGGCGGGATTGCTCGGCCTTGAGACGAGCTATGCCAAGCGCCGCATGCATCTGGGCTACCGGCTCGCCGAGCTTGCCGCACCGATGCCCGGCCACGGCCCGGGCGCACGCTTGCGCGGCCACGAGTTTCATTATTCGACAATCATCGCGCAGCCCGACACGCCGCTCGCGGTGGTGCGCGATGCGACCGGTACGATCGTTGCGGAGACCGGATCGCGGCGCGGCTGTGCGACGGGTACATTCTTCCATCTGATTGCGGAGGACCGGTGAGCGGATTCGTTTCCTTCGTCTCGGCAGGTCCCGGCGATCCCGAGCTCCTGACAGTGAAAGGCGCCGCGCGGCTGCGCGAGGCCGACGTGGTGCTCTATGACGATCTTGCCTCGGGCGCGATCCTCGATCTCGCGCGCTCCGGCGCCAATCTCGTCGCGGTCGGCAAGCGCGCCGGCCGCCTGTCGGCGAAGCAGCACCATGTCAGCCGGCTGCTGGTCGATTACGCCGCCGCCGGCGTGCGAGTGGTGCGGCTGAAATCCGGCGACGCCGGCATTTTTGGACGGCTCGAGGAGGAGGTCGAAGCGCTGCGCGCGGCCGGCATCGGCTACGAGATCATTCCCGGCGTGACCTCGGCCTCGGTTGCCGCCGCGCAGGCCGGCATTCCGCTGACGCGACGGCTGACCTCGCGCCGGGTCCAGTTTGTGACCGGCGCCGATGTGACGGGCGAATTGCCTGCGGACCTGAACTGGGCGGCGCTGGCCGATCCGGAAGCGACCACCGTCGTCTATATGGGGCGGCGGACCTTCCCGGCATTGGCCGCAAGGCTGATCGCGCACGGCCTCGCGCCCGACACCCCCGCGCTGCTGGCGGAATCGCTCGGCCACGCGGACGAGCGGCTGCTTCGCACCACGATCGCAGCGCTGGCCGAACAGCTCACGCATGCCGGCGCGGCCACGGCGGCTGCCGTTATTCTGTTCGGTGCGCTGGCGCCGGAACGAGGGTGACGCGGCCATGTTGACGCTGTCCCTGATCGGCATCGGTTGTGGTGATCCCCGGCAGCTCACTTTCGCTGCGACCGCCGCGATCAATGCCTCCGACCTGATCCTGATCCCGCGCAAGGGGACGGCGAAGTCGGATCTCGCCGAGTTGCGTCGAACGATCTGCGCGGAAGCGTTGAGCAATGACCGCACACGCATTGCCGAGTTCGACCTGCCGGTGCGTGACGCCGGCGAAGAGGATTATCGCAAGGGTGTGGACGATTGGCACGATGCCATCGCTGCGGCGTGGTCGCAGGAAATCGCGCGCAACCCAGGCAGAGAGGGACGCGTCGCCCTGCTGATCTGGGGCGATCCCTCGCTCTACGATTCGAGCCTGCGGATTGCGCGCCGGCTCGATCCGTTGCCATCGATCGAGGTGATCCCGGGCATCACATCGATCCAGGCCCTGTGCGCGGCGCATGCGCTGCCGCTCAATGAGATCGGCGAGCCGTTCCTCGTGACGACCGGCCGACGGCTGCGCGAGGGCGGCTGGCCGCCCGGCGTCGACACCGTGGTCGTGATGCTCGACGGCGGCGCCGCCTTCCAGACGCTGGATCCTTCCGGGCTGCAAATCTGGTGGGGCGCCTATCTCGGCATGCCCGATCAAATCATCATGGCGGGAGAACTGGCGGAGGTCGGCCCTCGCATCGTTGCCGCGCGACGCGAGGCACGTGAGCGGCACGGCTGGATCATGGACAGCTATGTCCTGAAGCGGAAATCGTGATCCGGATTTTGCTCCGGCATTCTGTGCAGACGGCTGCTAGGTCTTCAATCCGCGAATCGAAGGTTGGATGGTCAGGCGGTAGGCGACGAGCCTGTCGCCATCGAACTGCTCGAGGGTCGTCTCGCAAACCGGGCAGCGATACTCGCCCTTGCTTCCAGATCCGGACGCCAGCTCAAGGCGTCGGAATCCGGCCCCGCAGCGCGGGCATGTGACGTCGTCCTTCTTCATCAACTCACCCCAGAACAACACCGGCGCTGCTTTTTAGCGCAGACCGCGCGGCGGAACTATGTTCATGGCCGCGGAGCGACGGATCATTCGTGCATGGAAGCGGCGGTGCGTCGTCGTCGAGCGGGCGGCAGTGCAGCCGATTGCGCGGAGCGGGCGGCCGATTTTCAACGCATTGTGCAAGTTCGGCAAGGGGTTATGGCTCGGCCTTAAAGAGCAATGACTGCCGGACCCCCGCAACAATAATGACTGCCATGTCGCTGTGTTCGAGAGATGCTGCGTCTGCTCAGTCCCATGCGCGATCGCCGGCACGCCCGAGGCCCACCGGCGATCAATCGCGAACAGCTATTGCCTGATCAGACGAACCACGTCCTGCCTCAGCAGGTAGAGCGAGACGGCGAGCAGCACGACGTCCTTCATCAGGAAGGGCACGTTGCCGGTCATCGCGGGGAAGCCACCGGCGGCAACGTCCCAGCCATCAGGCATGAACGGAATGATGGTGACCGTCGCGATGAAGGTGCCGGTCGAGCCGAGGGCGCCGAGCACGCCGAGCCGCTTGTCCCAGAAGCCCGCGAGCAGCAGAGAACCGAACGTCCACTCAGAGGCGCCAAGGAAGTAGCTGGCGCCGGCGTGGCCGAACGCTGGATAGAGCCACCAGATCAGCGGCCCGTTGCTGATGAACGGGACCAGCCGTTCGAATTCGTACGGAAACCACTTCTGGTAGCCGAAGAACAGGAACATGATCACCATAGCGGCCCGGACGACGTGATAGTCGAGATCCTCCGCCAGCAGGCCGGACCTGTCGAGCGCGCGGACAAGCGGATTTTGTGTGGTATTGGCAAGCGTGGTCATGGTCGTGATCCTTTCGCGTGACATCGCTCGGTCGCTTCACGCGACTGCCGGGAAGTCGATGTCGGTGTCGTTGATGCGGTTGAAGACGTTGGTGAAGACCGTGGTCGCAAACGCCAGGCTGATCTCGACCAGCTGCGCGTCGCTGTAGCCGGCGGACTTGATCGCGGCGAAATCCTCGTCGCTGACGGTGCCGCTCGACTGCGCGAGCTTGCGGACGAAATGCACGAGCGCATCGCCCTTGGCGTCACCGGTCGGCTCGCCCTCGCGGATCTGCTTGAGCACATCCGCATTCACGCCGGCGAGCCTGGCGAGATGCGAGTGCGCGGCGACACAATAATCGCAGCCGCCGGCGGCGCTGATGACGAGCTTGACGATCTCCAGGTCGCGCCGGGGCAGGCTGCCGCCAGTCAGGACGGCATCGGCCGCAAGGATCGACTTGAGCGCGGCCGGACCGTGGGCCGCGATCGCCGCGTAGGTGTTCGGCACGGCGCCGATCGCCTTCTTGATCTGGGCGTAGACCTGGCCCGACGGGCCGGTATCGGTTTCGAGATTGGGAGTTGAGAGACGAGACATGGTGGCACTCCTTGTTCGGGGTGGTGAACGATTGCGGAGTGACAATAGGATCGAGGTTTGAGACATTGAATGTTCATATTGTTCGTTTATATGCTCAATCGTCTCATGCGCTGCTTCAGGGGGATTGGCCATGGATTGGCTCAGCCGGCTGTTCGAGATGATGCCGGTGCGCGGGCGGCTCGACTTGCGCTGCAGCTACAGCGTGCCCTGGCGTATCGAGCAGGGACCGGGCCTAACCAACGAGATCCCCTATCATGCGGTGCTTGCCGGCTCGGCGATCCTGGACGACGCCGCGGGCGGACGGCCGTTGCTGCTGAAGCCCGGCGACATCCTCCTGCTTCCCGGCAACCCGCGACACGTGATGCACGACGGAAGCGGCGCGACACCGCTGCCGGCGCGCAACCGGGCGGCGGAGAATTTCACGATCAGCGAAAACCTCGGATCGGACGAACGGCTTGACCTGTTGTGCGGGCACTTCGCGATTGCACCCCCGCACGACCGCCTGTTGCGCAATTATCTTCCGCCGCGTCTTGTCGTGCATGCCGGCGCGCGTGCGGGAAAGGGAACGGCTGCGCAGCTCGCCGGGCTCGTGTCGTTGATGCGCAGCGAAACGGCCGACGATCATCTGGGCGGCCACGCCATGCTGAATGCGCTGTCCACGGCAATGTTCGCGCTTGTGCTGCGGCTTGCGAGCGAGACCGATGCAACGTCACGGGGACTTCTCGCCCTGGTCGGTGATCCCAGGCTCGCGCCGGCCGTGGCCGCCATGTTCAAGGAGCCCGCGCGTGCGTGGTCGCTGCCGGAGCTCGCACGGCTTTGCAACATGTCGCGCGCCACGCTGGCGCGGCAGTTCCAGGACAAGCTCGGGCGATCGGCCAGCGATCTGCTCACCGATGTCAGGATGACGCTTGCGGCGAACGAGTTGAAGGGATCATCGCTTTCGACCGGCGCTGTCGCAGAGATGGTCGGGTATCAATCGGAGGCCGCCTTTCAGCGGGCCTTCAAAAACCACATGGGCGTGACGCCGGCGCAGTGGCGCAAATCGCAGCCGCCGGAACAGGAGGTGTCGCTGGGACCTGCTGCACCGGCTGATCGGAAAGGCAGTTCGCCGACTGTGGATGCGTAGCGTCCCCCGTGCCTCGCTCACGTCTCGGTGCGGGAGGCGCGGAGTGCGCTCGATCAAGACTTGCGATGCCTGGCGTTGACCGCGATCGCGGCGGCGGCGGTGCGGTTCTCGACCCCGAGCTTGGCGTAGATCTGCTCGAGGTGCTTGTCGACGGTGCGCGGGCTGAGGCCGAGGATCTGCGCGATGTCGCGATTGGTCTTGCCCTTGGAGAGCCAGGACAGCACCTCGCCCTCGCGGGTGGTCAGGCCGAGCTCGCTGGAGAACTCGGCCGGCATGTCGCCGCTGGTGTCCTTGGCGAGCCGCAGCAGGAATTCGTTGGGCCCGAGCTTGCCCATATATTGCAGCCGAAGCTGTTCGTTGCCGGGGAATGACGCCACGGTCGCCGTCTTCTTTCCCGTGCCGCCCTTCTGCGCCTGCTCGAGCCATTGCGGCATCGGATCCGGCAGCGCGAAATTGTCGGCGGCGTCGGCGAGCGTATCCGACAGCAGTCGCTGTGCTTGCGGCGTTGCCCACAGCAGCGCGCCAGCGCTGTTCACGGCGAGCAGATAGCGGCCGGAGACGTCGAGCGCCGCGCGGGCGCTCTGTGTCATTCGCGCATTGGCGAGATGGACCCGGATGCGCGCCAGCATCTCCTCGACCACGATCGGCTTCGTGACATAGTCGACGCCGCCGGCCTCCAGCCCGCGCACGATATGCTCGGTCTCGGCGAGGCCCGTCATGAAGATGATCGGCACGCCGTCGAGCCCTGCGTCGCGCTTCAGCCGCCGGCAGGTCTCGAAACCGTCCATGCCGGGCATCACGGCATCGAGCAGCACGATATCGGGCGTGATCTGGTCGACGATGCGCATCGCCGAGGCGCCGTCGAGCGCGACCATCACGGTCATGCCGGCGCCGTCGAGCGCGTCGGTCAGCAGGCGCAACGTCTCGGGCGAGTCGTCGACGACGAGCGCGACGTCGCGCTTCTTCTGTTCAATGGTCATAGCTGTGCAATGTCTTCAACGTCGCCATATATTGATCGAGATCGAACCGGTCGATCAGCGTGCGCATCTGGCCGACGAAATCGGCATGTTCGGGACACTCATTGCCGATCTCGTCGAGCTTGAGCTGGATCGCCCTGACATAGCCGAGCTGGCCGAGGCTGATCAGCTCTTCGACATATTTCACCGGCGGCCGCGAACCACTCTCGGGCTTCCATTGCGGAGGCGAGGCCGGCTCGGCCTCATACTGCCACTCGATCTTGAGCAACTGGCGGATGGTCTCGAGCAGCCGCGGGATGTCGATCGGCTTCATCAGGTATCCGTCGTGGAACGGTTGCGCGAGCGGCGCGCCATGGGCCTCCAGCGCGCTGGCCGAGATCATCAGGATCCGTGCCTGGTGATGGCCTTCGGAGCGCAAGGTTTCGGCGACCGTCCAGCCGTCCATGCCCGCCATCGAGATATCGAGCAGGAACAGGTCCGGCCGGCAGTGCTGCGCGAGGGCAAGACAGCCTGGCCCGTCCGGCGCGCTGAGCAGGATGAAGCCGAGCGGCGTCAGGATCTCGCGCAGGAGGTCGCGGTGGGTCGGGTCGTCGTCCGTGATCAGGATGGTCTTGCGCGGACCGTGATAGCCGTACACGGGAGCATCGACCGGCGCATCGCGCCGCGGATTGGTGACCTCCGACAGCAGCAGCTTGACGCGGAACGTGCTGCCGCTGCCGACCGTACTCAGGACCTTGATGTCGCCGCCCATCACACCCGCGAGCAGGCGGCTGATGGTGAGCCCGAGCCCGGTGCCGGTCTGCGGCTGGGTGACGCCAAGCGCGCCGCGCTCGAACGGGGCGAAGATCCGCTCGAGATCGTCGGGCTGGATGCCGGGTCCGGTATCGATCACCTCGAACTCTGCGACCGGGCTGCGGTAATGCACCACGAATAGCACCTGGCCGGATTGCGTGAACTTGATCGCATTCGACAGCAGGTTGATCAGGATCTGCCGCAGCCGCTTCTCGTCGGCATAGACCACGACCGGCAGCACGGCCGGCCGTTTGAACACGAAGTCGATGCCTTTTGCTGCGGCTTGCAGGCGGAACATGCCGACCAGCTGCTCGAGGAAGTCATTCAACCGCACTTCATCGCGCGACAGGTAGAGTCGGCCGGCCTCGATCTTGGAGATATCGAGGATGCCGTCGATCAGCCCCGACAGATGATCGGCGCTGCGGCGGACCACGCGCACCTGCTCACGCGGCCGCACCTGCAGGCTGTCGTCCTGTTCCAGCAATTGCGCGTAGCCGGAGATCGCATTCAGCGGCGAGCGAAGCTCGTGGCTGAGGCCCACGACGTACCGGCTCTTGGCGAGATTGGCGGACTCCGCGACCTCCTTGGCGCGCTGCAGTTCGGCGTCGGTGCGCTTGTGGGCGTCGATCTCCTGGATCAGCAGCGTGGTCTGCCGGCGTGTTTCCGCTTCCGCGGCGCGCCGGCTTTGTTGCGCCAGCACGAACAGCCAGGCGACGACGCCAATGATCAGGGTCAGCGCGAAGAACACCTTCCAGAGCACGTCGGCCAGCAATTCGTTGGCATGCACCGCCGCCGTGGTCTGCAGGTAGATCAGGCCGAGCACGATCGCCACGAGCCCGGCCGAGACGGCGAACACGCCGAGATAATGCCCGAGCTGCGAATTGATGCGGGCATAGATCGGTTGCGGCATCACCTTGCCCAGCGCATCCGACACCTGCGCGCCGATCCGGCCATGCGGCTTGCAGAGGTCATGGCAGCGTGCGTCGAGCGAGCAGCACAGTGAGCAGATCGGGCCGGCATAAGCGGGGCAGGAAGCCATGTCCTCGGGCTCGAACGCATGCTCGCAGATACAGCACTGGATCGATTCGATGTTCTGCCAGCTCCGCTTCGGCTTGCGGGCGATGTAGTACTTGCCGTCGGTGGCCCAGGCAATGAGGGGAGCCGTGACGAAGGCGACCGCAAGCGCAACGAAGGCCGACAGCGCCTTCGCGGTCGGGCCGAACAGGCCGTAGAACGCGCTGATCGAGACCACGGTGGCGATCGTCATCGCGCCGACGCCGACCGGGTTGATATCGCAGAGATGGGCGCGCTTGAACTCGATGTGCTGCGGCCGCAAGCCGAGCGGCTTGTTGATGACGAGATCGGCCACCAGCGCGCCGACCCAGGCGATCGCGACGTTGGAGTAGAGCGCGAGCGTCTGCTCCAGCGCCTTATAGACGCCGATCTCCATCAGCAGCAGCGCGACGACGACGTTGAAGACCAGCCACACCACGCGGCCGGGATGCGAGTGGGTGAGGCGGGAGAAGAAGTTCGACCAGGCGATCGAGCCGGCATAGGCGTTGGTGACGTTGATCTTGACCTGCGACAGGATCACGAACGTGCCGGTCAGCGCCATCGCCAGATCCGGCTGGGACAGCACGTAGCGGAACGCCTCGAGGTACATGTTGGCGGGCTCGGCCGCGTGCTCGGCCGAGACGCCGTGGCTGAGCGCAAAGAAGGCGAGGAACGAGCCGGCCAGCAGCTTGAGCGCGCCGAGCACGATCCAGCCGGGACCGGCGCTGAGCAGCGCGATCCACCAGGCCTTGCGCGAGGTGCGGCGGTCGCGCGGCAGAAAGCGCAGGAAGTCGACCTGCTCGCCGATCTGCGCCACCAGTGCGAATACCACGGAGGCCGCGGTGCCGAACAGCAGCAGATCGAGATTTCCTGCGGGATCGCCGTGATCGCCGGCGAATTTGCGCCACTCGGTGAACGAATGCGGATTGGCCCAGGCGATCGCCGCGAACGGCATGATGTGGAGGATGACCCACAGCGGCTGGGTCCAGAGCTGGAAGCGGCTGATCAGCGTGATGCCGTAGATCACCAGCGGAATGATCACGACCGCGCTGATCAGATAGCCGATCGGCCGCGGGATGCCGAAGCACATGTCGAGCGCGCTGGCCAGGATCACCGCCTCGATCGCGAAGAAGATGAAGGTGAAGGAGGCGTAGATCAGCGAGGTGATGGTCGAGCCGATATAGCCGAAACCGGCGCCGCGGGTCAGCAGGTCGATGTCGATGCCGCTTTTCGCGGCATGGTAGGCGATCGGAAGTCCGCAAAGGAAGATGATGACGCTGACCACCAGGATCGCAGCGGAGGCGTTCATTGCGCCGTAGTTCAGCGTGATGGTGCCGCCGATCGCCTCCAGCGCAAGGAACGAGATTGCGCCGAGCGCGGTGTTGGCGACCCGGGCGGCGGACCAGCGCCGCGCGCTCTTGGCGGTGAAGCGCAGCGCGTAGTCTTCCAGCGTCTGGTTGGCGACCCATTGATTGTATTGGCGCCTGACGCGGTCTATCCGCTGCCGCCCTGCCACTCGTTTCAACTCCTGGTCCACGATGCGCTGATCGCGGGCAAATCCCGTACCAAAAACCTACGTCGCTATTTTGCGGTGCAGTATACGCGATCTCACGTATCAGTGCGCTGCACAAAAGTGAGCAATCCTAGCCTCATCAATAAGCGTTCTCGAACCA
>NZ_JAQOSR010000002.1:0-136539 GCF_046718885.1 Bradyrhizobium sp. UFLA01-814
TGCGATGATATCCTAAGTCTCGTGGGCTCGGTGTTGTGTATAAGAGACAGGTTGGGGTGGGGGTCTCTCTACACGGTAGACTCCCGACGTGGAGAGACCCCCACCCGCCGCGCGCTGATGCGCGCCATAGCCGAAGCTCCGCTTCGGCGTCTCCTAAGAACGGCCGCCCAAGGCGGCCTGCGCTCCCCCGCAAGCGGGAGAGGCAAGGGAGTCAGCCGATGACGCCGCACATCCTTACCCGTTCGCTCGACCGCGCGGCGACCGCGTTCGTCCTGATCGTCGCCGCGATCGGCGTGCTGATCCCGTTGTCGAACTTGCTGCTGCCGCAGGGCTCGATGTTCCAGGTGCCGACTTATCTGGTCGCGCTGTGGGGCAAATATGTCTGTTACGCCATCCTCGCGCTCTCGATCGATCTGATCTGGGGCTATTGCGGCATCCTCTCGCTCGGCCACGGCGCGTTTTTCGCGCTCGGCGGCTACGCGATGGGGATGTACCTGATGCGCCAGATCGGCAGCCGCGGCGTCTACGGCAACCCGATCCTGCCCGACTTCATGGTGTTCCTGAACTGGAGCAAGCTGCCCTGGTACTGGTACGGCTTCGACAAGTTCTGGTTCGCCGCGCTGATGGTGCTGCTGGTGCCGGGTCTGCTCGCCTTCTGCTTCGGCTGGCTCGCCTTCCGCTCGCGCGTCACCGGCGTGTATCTCTCGATCATCACGCAGGCGATGACCTACGCGCTGCTGCTGGCGTTCTTCCGCAACGATTTCGGCTTCGGCGGCAACAACGGGCTGACCGACTTCAAGGACATCATCGGCTTCAACGTGCAGGCCGAAGGCACCCGCGCCGCGCTGTTCCTGCTGAGCTGCCTTGCGCTGATCATCGCTTTCCTGATCTGCCGCGCGATCGTGACCTCGAAGCTCGGCAAGGTCCTGATCGCGGTGCGTGACGCCGAAAGCCGGACCCGCTTCCTTGGCTATCGTGTCGAATCCTACAAGCTGTTCGTGTTCACGCTGTCGGCGTGCATGGCCGGCGTCGCCGGCGCGCTGTACGTGCCGCAGGTCGGCATCATCAATCCCAGCGAGTTCGCGCCCGCCAACTCGATCGAGGCGGTGATCTGGGTCGCGGTCGGCGGCCGCGGCACGCTGATCGGCGCGGCGCTCGGCGCCGTCGTCGTCAACTATGCCAAGACGTTCTTCACCTCGGGGCCGCTCGCACCGTACTGGCTGTTCATGCTGGGCGCGCTGTTCATCCTGGTCACGCTGCTCTTGCCCAAGGGCATCGTCGGTACCTTCAACGCCTGGTGGGAGCCGCTGAAAGCGCGGCGCAACTCACCCGACGCCGAGAGTGCCGCGCGCGAAGACGGCATCGGCGCACCGAACCCGGCGGAGTAGGCAGATGAACGTCATGGATACCCGCGCCACTTCGGCCATGCTCTACCTCGACGGCGTGCACGTCTCGTTCGACGGTTTCCACGCCATCAACAATCTGTCGCTGGCGCTCGAGCCCGGCGAGATGCGCGCCATCATCGGCCCGAACGGCGCCGGCAAGACCACGATGATGGATATCATCACCGGCAAGACCAAGCCGGACGAGGGCACGGTGCTGTTCGACGGTACCGTCGACCTGACCCGGCTCGACGAGACCCGGATCGCCGAGCTCGGCATCGGCCGCAAATTCCAGAAGCCGACGGTGTTCGAGAGCCAGACCGTGCAGGACAATCTCCTGCTCGCGCTCAATGTCGATCATTCCGTGCGCGGCACGCTGTTCTGGCGCGGCAGCAAGGCCGAGTCCGAGCGCATCGACAAGGTGCTCGAGACCATCCGCTTGACCGATGCGCGCAACCGCCTCGCCGGCAGCCTGTCGCACGGCCAGAAGCAGTGGCTCGAGATCGGCATGTTGCTGGCGCAGGACCCGAAGGTGCTGCTGGTCGACGAGCCGGTCGCCGGGATGACCGATGTCGAGACCCATCTGACCGCGGAGCTCCTGAAGGAGATCAACAGGAACCACACCATCATGGTGGTCGAGCACGACATGACCTTCGTGCGCGAGCTCGGCGTCAAGGTGACCTGCCTGCATGAGGGCTCGGTGCTCGCCGAAGGTTCGATCGACCAGGTGTCATCGAACGAGCGGGTGGTCGAAGTGTATCTGGGGCGCTAGCGCGATGCTGAAGATCGACAACATCAATCTCTACTACGGTGCGGCGCAGGCCTTGCGCGGCGTGTCGCTGACCGCCGAGCCGGGCAAGGTCACCTGCGTGCTCGGCCGCAACGGCGTCGGCAAGACCTCGCTGCTGCGCGCCATGGTCGGCCAGTATCCGATTGCGTCCGGCGCGATCAATTTCGACGGCAAGGACATCACCGCGCTCAAGCCCTATGAGCGGGCGCGTCGCGGCATCGGCTTCGTGCCGCAGGGCCGCGAGATATTTCCGCTGCTGACGGTGGAGGAAAACCTCAAGACCGGCTTCGGTCCGCTGAAGCGCGAAGACCGCAACATTCCCGACGACGTGTTCTCGCTGTTTCCGGTGCTGGAGACCATGCTGGGCCGCCGCGGCGGCGACCTTTCCGGCGGCCAGCAGCAGCAGCTCGCGATCGGCCGCGCGCTCGTGATGCGGCCAAAGCTCCTGCTGCTCGACGAGCCGACCGAGGGCATTCAACCCTCGATCATCAAGGATATCGGCCGCGCCATCTCCTATCTGCGCAACCTCGGCAACATCGCGATCGTGCTGGTCGAACAATATCTCGACTTTGCCTGCGAACTCGGCGACAGTTTTGCCGTGATGGACCGGGGTGCGGTGAAATATGCCTGCGACCGCGCAAGCCTCGATCCCGCCGAGATCAGCCGCCAGATGGCGCTGTGAACAGGATGTGACGCCGCCTGTCGTGGCGCGCGAAGGGAGCGTCGGTGGAATGCGGACCGGGATCGCAGGCGCGGCAGCGGCGACGTTTGCGGCAAACCGCGCCCAGGGTGCGGTCCGGTTCGGCGTGCATCTAAAAGACGGCGCCACCCGCCGCGGCGACCTGCATGAGTCCGGCTCGCTGCGCGTCCGCTTCCCATCGCCGGAGGACGACGGTCTCTCGGCCATGTTCGTCAACACCGCCGGCGGCATTGCCGGCGGGGATCGCTTCGAGATCGCGATCGCGGCCGGCGAGGGCGCGCGTTTGACGCTGACCACGGCGGCGGCTGAGAAAGTCTACCGTGCACCGGCAGCGGCGGCACGGCTCGACATCGCGCTGACCGTTGCCGCAGGCGCGCATCTCGCCTGGCTGCCGCAGGAAACCATCCTGTTCGACCGTGCCCGCATTCACCGCGGCTTCGACATCGACCTTGCCGAGGGTGCCTCGCTCCTGCTCTGCGAGATCGTGGTGTTCGGCCGCGCCGCGATGGGCGAGACCATGCGCCACGGCGAATTTGTCGATCGCTGGCGGATGCGGCGTGGCGGGAGGCTGGTGTTTGCCGAGACCGTCAGGCTCGACGGCGAGATTGGCGAGAAGCTAGCAAGGCCGGCGATTGCCAATGGCGGCTGCGCGATCGGTACGGCGCTGATCGTGCCGGGCGACGAGGCCTTGGTCGAGCGCATCCGCGAGGCGTCGGAAAGCTTTGGCGGCGAGGTCGGCATCTCCGCCTGGAATGGCTTTGCAATGGCCCGCTTCTGTGCCCAAGATGCGGCCCGGCTGCGCGCCGACATGATCACGGTGCTTGGCCGCGCCTCCACTGTCCCGCTGCCGCGGCTGTGGCTCAACTAATCCTTTCAAGAACGATCAGAGTGCTCGCATGAATTTGTCTCCCCGCGAAAAGGACAAGCTCCTGGTATCGATGGCGGCCATGGTGGCGCGGCGTCGGCTCGAGCGCGGCGTCAAGCTGAACCATCCCGAAGCCGTCGCGTTGATCACCGACTTCATCGTCGAGGGCGCGCGTGATGGCCGCACCGTCGCCGATCTGATGCAGGCCGGCGCCCAGGTCCTGACCCGCGCGCAGGTGATGCATGGCATCCCCGAGATGATCCACGACATTCAGGTGGAAGCGACATTTCCCGACGGGACAAAACTCGTCACCGTGCACGAGCCGATCCGATAGGAGCGCGACATGATCCCCGGCGAACTCTTCATCAAGGACGGCGAGATCGAACTCAATGCCGGCCGCAAGACCGTGACGCTCTCGGTCGCCAACACCGGCGACCGTCCGATCCAGGTCGGCTCGCACTACCATTTCTTCGAGACCAATCCGGCGCTGAAATTCGACCGCAAGAAGGCCCGCGGCATGCGCCTCGACATCGCCGCCGGCACCGCCGTCCGCTTCGAACCCGGCCAGACCCGCGACGTCCAGCTCGTGGCACTCGCCGGCAAGCGCGTGATCTACGGCTTCCGCGCCGAGGTGAAGGGCAAGTTGTAGCGCCATGCTTCCCGCGCTCCGCCTCGTCTCCGAAGCCGCCGAGCTTGCTGCGCGGCGCCACAACGGCATGGCGCGCAAGGGGCGAGGCAGCGAGCCTTACATCAATCATCTCGCCGAGGTCGCGAACCTGCTCGCGCAGGTGACCGATGGCGCCGATGCCGAGCTGGTGGCGGCAGGCTGGCTTCACGACACTATCGAGGACACCGAGACCACGCCCGAGGAGCTCGCGCAAAAGTTCAGCGCGCGCGTTGCCTCGCTGGTGGCCGAATGCACCGACGACATGAGCCTGCCAAAGGCTGCCCGCCGGCAAAAGCAGATCGAGGATGCTCCGCACAAATCTCCTGGTGCAAAGCTGATCAAGGCCGCCGACAAGATCAGCAATATCGGCGCGCGGATCGTGCCGCATCCAAGCAAGGACGAGCGCGACGATCTCGCCGACTATGCGGCCTGGGCCGACAAGGTCGTTGCCGGTTGCCGGGGCATCAATCCGCGGCTCGACCGCATTTTCGACGACACGATTGCGCGCGCCAAGGCCGCGCTGGCTGAAACTGGGGGCTGATATGTCCGTGAAGATCAAGCGTTCCGTCTATGCCGACATGTTCGGCCCGACCACCGGCGACAAGGTGCGGCTCGCCGACACCGACCTGATCATCGAGGTCGAGAAGGATCTCACCACCTATGGCGAGGAGGTGAAGTTCGGTGGCGGCAAGGTGATCCGCGACGGCATGGGGCAGTCGCAGGTGACCAACGCGCAGGGCGCGGCGGATACCGTGATCACCAACGCGCTGATCGTCGATCACTGGGGCATCGTGAAGGCCGACGTCGCGATCAAGGAGGGCATGATCGCGGCGATCGGCAAGGCCGGCAATCCCGACATCCAGCCCAACGTGACCATCATCGTCGGCCCCGGCACCGACGTGATCGCGGGCGAGGGCAAGATCCTCACCGCCGGCGGTTTCGACAGCCACATCCATTTCATCTGCCCGCAGCAGATCGAGCACGCACTGATGAGTGGCGTCACCTCGATGTTAGGGGGCGGCACCGGCCCCTCGCACGGCACCTTCGCCACCACCTGCACGCCCGGCCCGTGGCACATGGGGCGGATGATCCAGTCGTTCGACGCCTTCCCGGTCAATCTCGGCATCTCCGGCAAGGGCAATGCCTCGCGTCCGGGAGCGCTGGTCGAGATGATCAAGGCCGGTGCCTGCGCGCTGAAGCTGCACGAGGATTGGGGCACCACGCCGTCCGCGATCGACACCTGCCTCTCGGTGGCCGACGATTACGACGTCCAGGTGATGCTGCACTCGGACACGCTCAACGAATCCGGCTTCGTCGAGGATACGATCAAGGCTTTCAAGGGCCGCACCATCCATGCCTTCCACACCGAGGGTGCCGGCGGCGGCCACGCGCCCGACATCATCAAGGTCGCCGGCCTCAAGAACGTGCTGCCGTCCTCGACCAATCCGACAAGGCCGTTCACGCGCAACACCATCGACGAGCATCTCGACATGCTGATGGTGTGCCATCACCTCGATCCGTCGATCGCCGAGGACCTCGCCTTCGCCGAAAGCCGAATCCGCAAGGAGACCATCGCCGCCGAGGACATCCTGCACGATCTCGGCGCGCTCTCGATGATCTCGTCGGACTCGCAGGCGATGGGGCGGCTCGGGGAAGTCATCATCCGTACCTGGCAGACCGCCGACAAGATGAAGAAACAGCGCGGCACGCTGCCGCAGGACAAGGGCAACGACAACGACAATTTCCGCGTCAAGCGTTACATCGCCAAATACACCATCAACCCCGCGATCGCGCACGGCGTGTCGAAGCTGATTGGCTCGGTCGAGAAAGGCAAGCTCGCCGACCTCGTGCTGTGGTCGCCGGCGTTCTTCGGCGTCAAGCCGGACTGCATCATCAAGGGCGGCTCGATCGTGGCGGCGCCGATGGGCGATCCCAACGCCTCGATCCCGACGCCGCAGCCGGTGCATTACCAGCCGATGTTCGCCGCCTTCGGCAAGTCGCTCACCGCGTCCTCGGTGGTGTTCACCTCGAAGGCCGCGGCGAGCGGCGGTCTCGCCCGCAAGCTCGGCACGGCCAAGAAGCTCTATGCGGTGCAGAACACCCGCGGCAAGATCTCCAAGAAGAGCATGATCCACAACGACGCGACGCCCGAGATCGAGGTCGATCCCGAGACCTATGAGGTACGCGCAGACGGCGAGCTGCTGACCTGCGCGCCGGCCGACGTGCTGCCCATGGCACAGCGCTATTTTATGTTCTAAAACCCATCCCGGTATCTCACCTAGAAAAGAAAACCGGGAGGAATTTCCGTGATTTACGTCGTTGCCACGCTGACCATCAAGCCCGAGACCCGCGCCGAATTCATCGCCGCGGCGACGGCCTGCATCAAGGAAACCCGCAAGGAGCCCGGCAACATCGCCTACGATCTGCATGAGAGCGTGACCGACCACAGCAAGATGGTGTTCGTCGAGCAGTGGGAGAACGCGGAGGCGCTGGTGCCGCATCGCACCGCCGAGCACATGAAGACGTTCGGCCGGGTCGCGGTGAAATGCATGGCCGCGCCGCCGAAGATCGAGGTGATCACGCCCGAGAAGGTCGACGTCCGCTAAAATAAGAAGAAAGGGAGCAACAGCATGATCTATGTCATCGCCACCACGCCCATGAAGCCGGAGAACAAGGACGACTTCATCAAGGGGCACAAGGCCTGCACGGTCGAGACCCGCAAGGAGAAGGGCTGCATCTCCTATGACGGCAATGTCAGCGTCAACGATCCCAACCTCTATGTGGTGGTCGAGCGCTGGGAGAGCCGCGAGGATCTCAACGGCCATGCCAGGGCGCCGCACATGAAGGTATGGCGCGAATATTCCGCTAACATGAAGACCGGGCCGACGGTGATCGAGATCATCAGCGACGCCAAGGTCGAGAAGCTCTGAGGCATCGATGATCCGCGCCACCAAAGTCCTGGGACAGCATCGCTGGAAGGAAGCGGCAGCCGACACCGTCGTGCTCGATTTCGACGACCGGCACCGGCGGCGGATGGTGATGTCAGGGACGCGCGGGCTCGAATTCCTGCTTGATCTCGAAAACGCCGTCGCGCTGCGCGGCGGCGATGCCCTGGTGCTGGAGGACGGCCGCCTCGTCGAGGTGGTCGCAGCTCCCGAGCCGCTCGCGGAAATCCGCGGCAGCGATCCGCATCATCTGATCCGGGTCGCCTGGCATCTCGGCAACCGTCATCTGCCGACCCAGATCATGCCGAAGGGCCTGCGCATCCGCAGGGATCACGTGATCGAGGCGATGGTGAAGGGGTTAGGGGCCCGTGTCATCGAGATCGAGGCGCCGTTCGATCCCGAGGGCGGCGCCTATGCCGAGCATGCGCATGCCGACGAGCACGCGCATGGTCACACCGGGCACGATCATGCCCACAGCCATGCGCATGATCACGGTCACCACCATGGCCATGATCATGGGCCTGACCACGACCACCACCACCATCATCATGATGAGCATTGCGAGCATGCCCATCATCACCACGACCACTCCCATGCTCATGACCACAAATGAGCCTGATCCCGCCGTGCTGCGCGGCGGGATGGCGGAGGACGAGGTGGCCGCGCTGTACCGGCTGATGACATGGCTGTCGCCGTCCTTTCCGGTCGGAGCATTCGCCTATTCTAGCGGCATCGAATGGGTGGTCGAGGCCGGCGACATCACGGACGCCGCGTCGCTGCGCGATTGGCTCGCGGCGATGCTCGCCGGTGGCAGCGGATTTTGCGACGCCGTGTTTCTCGCGCAGAGTTTTCGCGCGGCGTCTGAGCATGATCCCGCCGGGCTGAAGGAGATTGCCGTACTCGCGGCCGCCTTCGTGCCGTCGCGCGAGCGGCAGCTTGAAACCACGACGCAGGGGCGCGCCTTCATCGAGATTGCCCGTGCCGCCTGGAATTCGCCCGGCCTCGACGCCATGATCGCGGCTTGCGACGGACCGATCGTCTACCCGGTCGCAGTCGGCCTCGTCAGCGCCGCGCACGGCATTCGGCTTCCGCCTGTGCTGCACGCCTTCCTGCATGCCGTGACCTCGAACTGGATTTCCGCGGGCAGCCGGCTGATCCCGCTCGGGCAGACCGACAGCCAGCGCGTGCTGGCCGATCTCGAGCCGGTCGTGGCCGCGACCGCGGCGCGGGCCGACGCGGCCTCGCTCGACGATCTCGGCAGCGCGACCTTTCGCGCCGATCTCGCGAGCCTGCGTCACGAGACGCAATACACGAGGCTGTTCCGGTCATGAGGCGCAATGAAGCGACGATGCTGGTTCCGCGTTCGCGTCCTCAGCCGTCGTCCCGGCGAAGGCCGGGACCCATAACCACAGGCTTCTGTGGTTGTGCAGGGCTGTGGCCCCAGCGCGTCGCACCAATTCAGTTCGGTGGTAATGGGTCCCGGCCTTCGCCGGGACGACGATGGATGGATTGATATGCCCACTTCCCACGGCCCACTTCGCGTCGGCGTCGGCGGTCCGGTCGGCTCCGGCAAGACCGCGCTGATGGACCTGCTCTGCAAATCGATGCGCGAGCGCTACGACATCGCCGCGATCACCAACGACATCTACACCAAATGGGATGCCGAGTTTCTGGTGCGCTCCGGCTCGCTGACGCCGGACCGCATCGCTGGTGTCGAGACCGGCGGCTGTCCGCACACTGCGATCCGCGAGGACGCTTCGATGAATCTCGCCGCGGTCGCCGACATGCGGGCGAAATTCCCCAACCTCGATCTGGTGCTGATCGAATCCGGCGGCGACAATCTGGCGGCGACCTTCTCGCCGGAATTGGCTGATCTGACGATCTACGTCATCGACGTTGCCGCCGGCGACAAGATCCCCTCCAAGGGCGGCCCCGGCATCACGCGATCCGACCTCCTGGTGATCAACAAGATCGATCTCGCACCCCATGTCGGTGCGTCGCTCGAGAAGATGGACACCGACGCCAGGCGGATGCGCGGCGAGCGGCCCTTCGTCATGACCAACCTGAAGAAGAGCGACGGCCTCGATCGCATCATCAGCTTCATCGAGACCAAGGGCGGCCTTCGGTCGCAGGGCAAGGCGGGCAGGGCGAGGTAGCGCGTTAATCATTGTGGCAGCCGCTTGCGTCAGCAGCCTGCCCGTCATCCTGAGGAGCGCGTAGCGCGTCTCGAAGGATCGACGGCCACCAGCGGGGCCGTGCATCCTTCGAGGCTCGCTCCGCTCGCACCTCAGGATGACGGGGTGATTCATTGGCCGATCACGCCCGCCGCAAAAAAGCTGCGCAATAGCCGGAACAATTTCCAACTTTGACGATTAGCAACCGTTGGCGCCGCCAAAGACCGCCGGGTGGCGTCGTCGTTAATGTTGCCGACCGGCTCCTGTTGCGGACCGATGATCGCTATTCCATATTACTTTGCGGCGGGCTTTCATCGCATCCTGATTTGTCGCCGCCCTCGCAGAAGCCAGATGCCTTCCGTCCCCTTTCGCCACCCCCTGATTGCCGAGTAAGCGTGTGGTTCGACTGGGCTTCATCGTTGCCTTGATTGCGCTGATCGGAGTTCTGCTCTCCGGTCTTGCCGCCTATCGGGTGCACGATCAGGAGCTCGCGATCGACGGCATCGCGCTGGCGCGGGCGATCGACGTCCATGCCAGCCTGGTGCAGGACCGCCTGACCGAGCGCGAGCTGCTGGCGCGGGTCGCCTCGGGGCTGTTCCGGGCGCCGTCGATGGTGAAGGCCAACATGCTGCAGCCGCTGCGCTCGGCGATCTACGCCTTCAAGACCGATTTCGTCGTCGCCGCCTGGATCGCGCGGCTCAAGCCGGACGAGCTCGCCGCGGCGGAGGCCGAGCTGAAGGCCAACGGCTTCACCAATCCGACCATCCGGGATTTCGACGACCAGGCGCTCGACCTCAGGGCGCTCGACAAGCCGATCAACGTGCTGATGGACGTCGAGCCGCGCAATCCGGAGACATTGAGCATTCCGGGCCGCGCCTTCGACCGCCACTCGGTGGTGGGTCCGATGCTGGCGCGGGCGATGGCCAACGCCAAGCCGGTGGCCTCCGACCCGGTGCCGCTGTTGCGGCAGAACGGCCCGGTCGGGGTCGTGCTCGCCGCGCCGGTGTTCCAGGAGGGCGCATCCGAGCCGGCCGGCTTCATCACCTTCTCCTATGAGTTGTCGTCGCTGATGCTGACCAACGACGACAGCTCGCTGTTCGCGGTGGCGCTGAAGGACCCGCGCGATTCGAATGACGAGTTCACCGCCAACGAGCAGGGCATCGTCACCTCGCGCGCGGTACGCCAGGACGGCCCGCTGCCGTCGATGGTGCGCACGGTGACGTTCGGCGGCCGTGACTGGTCGCTCGACTATTACGCCAAGAGCAACGCCACGGTGCGTGCGCAGCAGACCGCGACCATCGTCGCGGCGATCGGCCTCGCGCTGACCGGTATCGTCTGCGGCCTGTTCGGATATGTCGCCTACAACAATTTGCGCCTCAGCCGCGAGATCGAGGTCCGCATCGGCTTCGAGCGCCGGTTGACCGCCGTGATCGACGAGCTCAACCATCGCGTCAAGAACATCCTCGCGGTGATCCAGTCGATCGTGACCCGCACGCTGCGGCACGGCGCCGATATCGACGTCGCGCGCGAGCTCCTGATCGGGCGCATCCATGCGATGTCGAACGTCGTCACGCTGCTCAGCGAGAGCCAGTGGCAGGGCGTCAAGCTGAAGGGCCTGTTCGAATCGCGCTCGATCCCGCATGCCGACCGGATCGCGGTGAACGGTCCCGACATCACCGTCAGCGCCCGCGCCGCGCAATCGCTGTCGCTGCTGTTCTTCGAGCTCGCCTCGCATTCCGACGAAGGGCTGTCGCTGGTCGGCAAGCACCCGCACATCGTCGCCAATTGGGAGGTCGTCGGCGAGGATGCCGACGCGGTCTTCCATTTCCGCTGGGAGGAGTTCAACACCAGCCAGGCGACGCGGCGGGTCGACAGTGACTTCGGCCTGATCCTGCTCGACCGTGTCGCGCCCGAGGCGCTCGGCGGCACCGCGAAGCGCTACTTCACCGACGTCTCCTATGTCTATGAGCTGACCGCGCCGATGGACACCGTCGTCGACATGACCGAGCGCGACCGCACCGAACAGTTCTCCGCGCCGCTGCGCCCGGTGAAGAAGTAGCGGCTGCCTCAGGTTGTGTGACCAGACCACCGCGCGGATTGATCGAAATCAGGCGCGCGCGCAGGCCCCGCGTCATCGTGACCAATGCCCGGTATCCGTAATAGGCCGCAACCGTTTGTTAAAACTTCGTTGAACTTGCTTGGGCATATACCGAGCAGGATACCGTCTGAGGACCCCGATGAGGCTTTGGGTCAGCCTGACCTTGCTCGCGGCAGTTTTGCCGGTAGGGCTGTCGCTTGCCTTGACCCCGGCGACGGCGCCGGGCGACCCTGCGACAATCCGTGCCAGCTATCGGCGGCCGGACGTCGTTCCGTTCCCGAGCAGCAATCCCTATTCGGAGGCGAAATCCACCCTTGGGCAGCTGCTGTTCTTCGATCCGCTGCTGTCGAGGTCAAAGACGCACTCCTGCGCGAGCTGCCACAGGCCATCCCTTTCATGGGCCGACGGCCTTCCACGCGCCATCGGTGAGGATCCCAAGGGCCTGCCGATCCGCTCGCCGACATTGATCGATGTGGCCTTCTTCGAGCCGCTGGGATGGGACGGCAAGTTCAAGGATCTGGAATCCGTCGCGTTCGGGCCGATCCTCAGTCCGGCGAACCTGAACATGACCGAGCCGGAATTGATCGCGCGACTGTCGGCGATCCCCGGCTATGTCGATGCCTTCACCCACGCGTTCGGAGACGGCGCGATCACGCGGCCGAGGATCGAGGCGTCATTAGCGACCTTCGAGCGCTCCATCATCGCAGGCGAGGCTCCGTTCGACCGTTGGATCAAGGGCGACGATACCGCCATCAGCAAGTCGGCCCAGCACGGCTTTGAGCTTTTCAACGGCAAGGCGCGTTGCTCGGCCTGCCACAGCGGCCCGTCGTTTTCCGACGGATCCTTCCAGGATATCGGTACCGCCAAGGGCCATGACATCGGGCGCGGCCGTTTCTTTCCGACCTCGGCGAAGCTGAAATATGCGTTCAAGACGCCGACATTGCGCGACGTCGCGCGCCGCGCGCCCTATATGCACGACGGATCGGTGGCGACGCTGGAAGATGTCATCGAGCTTTACAACAAGGGCGGGATCGATCGGCCGAGCCGATCGCCCGACATCAAGCCGCTGTCCCTGACGGCAGGCGAGAAGAACGACCTCATCGCCTTCCTGCAAACCCTGACCGCAACGGCCCCGCCGGTGGCAGGAGTCCCCAAACTGCCGCGCTGACCTCGGCCCAACGCGGCTCAGAACGAGGTTCGTTCAGGACAGGTGCGGCAGCGCCGCGCCCAGCAGGCCAAGCCCGACGATCACGAATGCGCCCGCGCAGGTCTCGAGTGTCGCTGCGCGCGCAGCGGATGATCTTGTCATGTAGGCGAGGGCCGACCCCACCCCGATACTTACGACGCTCAACGCTCCGAACACTGTACCGGCCTCCCGATCCGATTTTGTCCGGATTTCACTACGACAGTTGAATTGAGCTCCCGTGCCGGAATTAGCTAAAATTTGAGGGAACCGGCTGTAAAGACTGCATTAAGGGACAGGCCGGGGGCTCGCCTGCCATGATTAACCACAATGCAACCACGGGGTGTCCCGGCAGGCGCAAAGCGTAAAATTTGATATAAGTTAAACAAGTCCTTAAGTGTGTGGGCGGTTGGTTCAATGTTTAGTGGATGGGCGCGAGATACCGTCTCGGCGGTGCGCTCCTTTTTCGCCACGTGCCTTGCAGCGGTTTTGTTTTGTGTCGTAGCCGCGCGCAGTGCCGAGGCACATGTCAAATGGTTCTGTGCTTACGATGTCGCCGGTCAACCCCGCGGACTCGAGAATGTTCTTTGCCTGGATTTCGAGCTGCTGCTCGGCGTCGCCATTTTCTGGCTGTTTGCGGGTTGCCTGATCGAGCCCACCTCGCTGGGTGATGCCACGATCCGGGTGATGGACCGCGTCACCGAGGGACTGCGGCTGCGCACCGAATTGATGATGCGCGCCGTATGCGCGTTCTTCTTCATCTCGATCTGGGCCGTGGGCGGCATCCTGCTGACGCCCGAGCTGAAGACGACGTCGCCGTTCGTGGGCGCGCTGCAGCTTGCGATCGCTGCCGGGATGCTGTCACGCCGCACGCTGCCGCTGTCGGCGGCGGGGATGGTGGTCCTGTTCGGGATCGGCGTGCGCGACTACGGTGTCTTTCACCTCGCCGATTACCCGATCTTTCTCGGTGTTGCCGCCTATCTTGCGCTCGTCGGGCTGAACAAGGATCTGTTCGGAATCCGGCCGATCGACGTGATGCGCTACGCCGCCGCGGTGACGTTGATGTGGGCCTCGGTCGAAAAATGGGCCTATCCGGAGTGGAGCTTCCCGCTGCTGATCGAGCATTCCGCGATGACGCTGGGCTTCGACAACGAGTTCTACATGCGCGCTGCCGGCATGGTGGAATTCACGCTCGCCTTTGCCTTGATCTGGACGCCGCTGATCCGGCGCTGCGCCGCCACGGTGCTGACGGGGATGTTCATCAGCGCATGCTTCGAATTCGGCAAGATCGACACGATCGGACACTCGGCGATCATCGCTGTCCTGCTTGCGATTGTCGCCGACAACAAGGTGTTGCCGCGCGACCGCCGTGCGCCGTGGCTTGCCCCGGTCGCGCTCTGCGCCGCGCTGTCGGTGACCTTGTTCGTCTACTATTTCGGCCACGCCGCGATCTTCAAGACGTCGGTCCTGTAGATCGCCGCCGCCTGGCGCGGCTATTTGGCGACGTGGACGGCAAGCTTCATCTTCGGATGAATGCCGCACAGCACGGTGTAGTCGCCGGGCACCGAGAAGGTGACATCGAACTTGCTGCCCGGCTGCTGGTCGCCCGAGTCGAAACTGAATGTATCGGTGCTCAAATAAGCGTGATGCAGCAGTTCACCGTCATCGTTAACGAATCGTAAAATCTCACCCCGCTTGATCGAGATCTGCGCGGGTTTGAATTCACGATCCTTCTGCGAAATGACATAAGGGGCTGCGCCCAAAGCGGCTCCCGCAAGCGCTCCAGTGACGATCGCCGCCGCAAATGGCAGGCGGCCGAACTGGCCCAGGCGCAAAGCGCGCAACAAGCCTGACTGCATGAGACCCCCGCTGAACCTCGAACACCAAATATCGGCTATCCCGGGCTGCAAGTGTGGCTCCCGGATTACCTGCAAGGGTGATTATCGCCAGCTGATCTTAACGATTTCAGCATGAGTTCCAGTCACTACTAAGGCAATTTTGAGCAGACAGTTATTTTCCGCAGTGCTGCGCGTTTCTGCGTAGCTGAGTATCGAGCACTACGGCGAAACGCGGGCATGGACAGCCTATTTGGCAACCTCAAAGTAAAGAGCGGTGCGGCCTTCCGGTTCGCAACCGGCCGCCTTTCGCGTCTTGCCCTGACCAAGGGTTCGATCCGCAGCCAGATCCTGATTTTTTGCCTTGCGATGAGCGCCGTTGCGGTCGCCCTCGGCGGGTACTCCATCCTCGGCATCCGCCATGCCGGCGATCTGGTGGCCAAGACGTTCGACGAATCCCTGATGTCGATCAACTATGCACGCGCGGCCGGTGCGGATTTCGCCACGATGCGGGTCGCCTCGTCGCAGCGCCTGCTGACCACGGATCCGGAGATCCGCGCCAATCTCGATGGCCAGATTGAAAAGCTCGCGAAGACGCTCTCGGAAGATTTGGCGATTGCTGCCGATCGGTCGCAATCCTCGCGCGCCGCGCAAGCCGCCGCAAAGGTTCAGGAAGCCGCCGACGCCTGGATGGCGCTGCACCGACGCGCGATCGGATCGTCCACAGAGGGAAGCGCGGTGGCTGATCTGCGCGCACCAGGTGCGACGGTCGGCGATGTCGATCGCTACTCCAAGATCGTCAGCCAGCAGGTCGAGCTGCTGGTCAACTATACGGCCGGCGATGGCTTTCTGTTCCGGCAGAAGGCGCTCTCGACGATCAAGCGGGACTTGCAGCTCAACGTCGCCGGGCTGACCGTCGCGCTGTTTCTGTCGGCCCTGTTTTCGTGGCTGCTGGCGCGGCGCATTATCGGACCGGTCGCGATCGCGTCGCGGGCCGCGCGAAGCATTGCCGGCGGCGACCTCGACGCGACCATCCCCAAGGGCGGTACCGACGAGCTTGGCACCCTTCTGACCGCCATGGAAACGATGCGTGACAACATCCGGCGGATGGTCAATCAAGAGGTATCGCAACGCCGCTCGGCGCAGGCACGGCTTTCCGATGCGCTTGAAACGTCGCGTGAGGGCGTCGTGCTGCTCGACGCTGACGGCCAGGTCGCGCTGGCCAACTCGCGCGCGAGTGAATTCATCCGTCTCTCGCCGCAGCTTCTGCAGTCGCATCCGCTCGATGCCGCCAGGCTGGCGCCCGCCGATGGTGACATCGACGGCTTTGCGAGCGAGGCGCAGCTTGCGGATGGACGCTGGCTGCGCGTCAGCCGCAGCGAGACGCAGGAGGGCGGCGTCGTTCTCGTCTACAGCGACATCTCCGCGCTGAAGCAGCAGAAGGCGGAGCTGCATGAAACCAATCTGCGGCTCGACGCGGCGCTCACGCACATGTCGCAAGGCTTGTGCCTCTACAACAGCGAGGCGCGGCTGCAGGTCGCCAACCGCCGGTTCTGTGAGATCTTCGATATATCGCCGGAGCTTGTCGTTCCCGGAATGACCATGGAGGAGGTGCTCGACCTGAGCATCGCCGCGGGCAATCACGGGGAGCGGACCGTCACCGACCTGCTGGCGGAGCGCGAGCGGTCGATGGCCCAGCACGACGGCAACTATCTGCAGCATCTCAGCGATGGACGGATCATTGCGATCGCGCAACGGCCGACATCCGATGGCGGCTGGCTCGTCACCTGCGAGGACGTCACCGAACAGCAACGGGCGGAATCGCAGATCGCGTTCATGGCCCGGCACGATGCGCTGACCAAGCTGCCGAACCGGACGTTGCTGGCCGAACGGATCGAGCTGGCGGTTGCGCAGGTCGGCCGCGGACTCGGCTTCGCGGTGTTCTGCCTCGATCTCGATAATTTCAAGCAGGTCAACGACACGCTCGGGCATCCGGTCGGCGACGAATTGCTGTGTGCGGTCGCGGACCGGCTCAACGCCTGCGTCCGTGAGGTCGACACCGTCGCACGTTTGGGCGGCGACGAGTTCGCGGTCATCCAGTGTGGCGTCCAGGGCGGAGACGAGGCCGAGCGCCTCGCGCGCCGCATCGTGGAATGCGTGGGTGCGCCCTACGAGCTGAACGGGCATCGCGTCGTCGTCGGATGCAGCGTCGGCATCTCGATGTCGCCGGGCGACGGCACCACCGGCGAGAAGCTGCTGAAGAACGCCGACGTCGCCTTGTACCGCGCCAAGATGGAAGGCCGCGGCACCTGGCGCTTCTTCGAGCCTGCGATGGACGCCAGCCTGCAGCGGCGACGGGCGATCGAGCTCGACCTTCGCGAGGCGATGGCCAAGGACGAGTTCTCGTTGTTCTACCAGCCGCTCTACGATCTCCATCTCGACCGCATCTGCGGCTTCGAGGCGCTGCTGCGCTGGCATCACCCCAAGCGCGGGCTGGTGTCGCCGGACCAGTTCATCCCGATCGCGGAAGAGATCGGCCTGATCGGCCCGCTGGGAGAATGGGTGCTCAATCGCGCCTGCGAACAGGCGACGACCTGGCCCGGCGAGATGAAGCTCGCGGTCAACGTTTCCGCGGTCCAGTTTCGTGATGCCGACTTCATCGACGTCGTTGTCAACGCGCTCGCGGCGTCAAAATTGTCGCCGCGCCGGCTGGAGCTCGAAATCACCGAGTCCGTGTTCCTCGCGAACAGCAACGAGACGCTTGCAACGCTGCACAAGCTGAAGGCGCAGGGGCTGCGCATCGCGCTCGATGATTTCGGTACCGGCTATTCGTCGCTGAGCTATCTGCGCAGCTTCCCGTTCGACAAGCTCAAGATCGACAAATCCTTCGTGCGCGACGCGACCGCGACGCATGGATCGAAGTCGATCGTCCGCGCCGTCATCAGCCTCGGCAGAAGCCTCGGCATGACCACGATCGCGGAGGGCATCGAGACCGTCGAGCAGCTGGATCATATGCGGGCCGAAGGCTGCAACGAGGCGCAGGGCTTCCTGCTCAGTCATCCGGTCCCGGTGACCGAAATCGCGGCCAAGATCCTCGAATTGAGAAACGGCTTCAAGCCGGCCTCCGTCAAGACGGCGATGGCCAGCTGATGGCGCGCTGAGCGTCACCGGGCCTTGCAGGTCGATATAAAAAGGCGGCCCGCGGGCCGCCTTTTCTCATTTATCGTTGTGGTCGCGCTTAGCCGCCATTGCCGCCGATCACGGCGCGCACGGTGTTGTCGGGGCCGAAATCCTCGGCGCTGTCGACATAAAGCAGCGCGGAGAGCTTCGATCGCGCGCGGTTGACGCGGCTCTTGATGGTGCCGACCGCGCAGCCGCAGATCGCCGCGGCATCCTCGTAGGAGAAGCCGGACGCGCCGACCAGAATCAGCGCCTCGCGCTGGTCCTGCGGCAGCTTTTCGAGCGCGGCGCGGAATTCCTCGAACTCCAGATGCGCCGCCTGCGAAGGCTGGCTCTTCAGCGTCTTGGCATAATTGCCCTCGGCATCCTCCACCTCGCGCCGCCGCTTCCGGTAGTCGGAGCGAAACAGGTTGCGCAGGATGGTGAACAGCCACGCGGGGAGGTTCGAGCCGGGCTGAAACGAGTCGATGTTGGCGATCGCGCGCAGCAGGGTCTCCTGCACCAGATCGTCGGCGCGGTCACCATTACCGGACAGTGAGATCGCGAACGCGCGCAGGCTCGGGACCGACGCAAGGATATCGTCGCGAAGTTCATTCGTGAGAGGCATTAGTCCCCTCCATTGTTCTTGTCGGTATCGCCCCCGGCGACGGCCGCCGCCGCTGCCTCCGGCCCGTCGAGTTTGCGGATCAGCTCCGCAAAGCGGTCGGGTACGCCCTGCCGCACCACGTCATCGTACATGGCGCGAAGCTGGTGGCCGATTCTCGATTGAATCTCGGCGTTGAGACCGCCCTGCTTCTTTACTTCCTTCATGATGTGATCCACGCTTCCCCGGGAGTTAAGTCTCTGATTTCCAAGTCGTTTCCTCGAAAAAGGAGGCTGGCCGCGTTGCCTCGTCGGTCAGGAGCTAATGCGAAGTTGCGCAGAAAGTTCCGGAATGCTGGAACTATTTCGTGGAACTTTTTCGGCTTTCGCGCGTAGTCGGGCATGCAGGGGAACCGGGGGCGCCCCAGAACTGGATTCTGGCGCCCCCAGACAACGGGTTTCAGGCCACCAGGCCTCACGAACAAGGATGGAGTGGGAATGTCCCGATCGCAGATCGTTGCCGAACACCTTCCGCTGTTGCGCCGTTACGCTCGCGCACTGACCGGAAATCAGGCGTCGGGGGACGCCTATGTCGGGGCCATGCTCGAGGCCCTGTTGCAGGATGGATCGTTGCTGGACCAGACCCACGGGCCGCGCGCCGGCCTGTTTCGGCTGTTCACCCAGATCTGGAATTCGGTGTCGGTGAACAACAACGACAATGCCGACGTAGCGACGCTGTCGCTGCCGCCGGAGCGGCGGCTGTCCAACATCACGCCGCTGCCGCGCCAGGCCTTCCTGCTGCTGTCGCTGGAGGGCTTTTCGGAGGAGGAGGTCGGCTACATTCTCGGCACCGACATCGCCGAGACGCGCAAGCTGACCGATGCCGCCGGCCGCGAGATGGCCGCCGAGATCGCCACCGACGTCCTGATCATCGAGGACGAGACCTTCATCGCCATGGACCTCGAGAGCCTGGTGAAGAATCTCGGCCACAACGTCATCGGCGTTGCGCGCACGCATTCCGATGCGGTGGCGCTCGCCAAGAACAAGAAGCCCGGCCTGATCCTCGCCGATATCCAGCTCGCCGACGGCTCGTCGGGCCTCGATGCCGTGAACGAGTTGCTGCGGACCTTCGAGGTGCCGGTGGTATTCATCACCGCCTATCCCGAGCGCTTCCTGACCGGCGAGCGGCCGGAGCCGGCATTCCTGATCTCAAAGCCGTTCCAGCCGGCGATGGTGTCGGCGGTGGCGAGCCAGGCGCTGTTCTTCCAGCGCAACTCGCGCAACCGCACGCCGCGCGCGGCGTCGGCATGAGCTGAATTTACGCAAGCGTCCAAATCCAGGCCGGCGTGCCGAAAGGTACGCCGGTCTTTTTTTGAGCAAGTCTTCGATAGCGACGTTACTTCGGCGTCACGCGGACCGGCATTGTGCTGAGCGCCCGCAGGCCCGAGCTGTCGCGGAAGGCTGTGGGGCCTGCAATCTCGAGCTGCTTGACGCGGCTGGCGAGCGCTGTGATCACGGCCTCGGCTTCCAGCCGCGCCACCATCTGCCCGACACAGCCGTGGATGCCGACGCCGAAGCCCATATGTCCGGAGAGCCGCCGTCTGACGTCGAACCGGTCGGCATGCTCCCAGCGCGTCTGGTCGCGGTTGGCGGAGGCGAGCAGCAGCAGCACCTTCTCGTGCTTGCCGATCCTGACGCCTGCAATCTCGGTGTCATGCGGCGTGGTGCGGAACACGAACGGCGCCGGTGAATCGAAGCGCAGGGTCTCGTCGAATGCCGCGCGCGACAACGACGGATCGGCTGCAAGCAGCGACCATTGCTCGGGATGGCATGCAAGCGTGTACAGCGCCATGCCGATCGCGCTGATCGTGGTGTCGAGCCCGGCCGAGAGCAGCGAACGCACCAGCAGCGGCGCTTCCTCCGCGCTGATCTCGCCAGCGTCGGCCGCCTCATAGACCAGCGCGCCAAAACTGCCCGGGCGCAGCGCCTCGCGCTGGCAGCGCGCCGCGACCCAGGGCAGCACGCGGGGTGCCTGCTGCATCAGATCGCGAAAATAGTCGTTCTCGGGCCCGAAGCCGGCGAACACCATCGCGCCATAGGTCAGGAAGTTCTCGCGGCCCTCCTGGTCGATGCCGAGCGCGTCGGGAAACACGCTGACCGGAAACACCTCGGCGATGTCCTTGATGGCGTCACACGATCCGCGTTCGACCAGCCCGTCGATCAGCCGCGTCGCCGTCGCCTTGAAGTCATCGGCAAGCCGCCGCATCGCGCCGGGCGAGAGGATCCGCGCCAGCACCGCGCGGGTTCGCGTGTGCAGCGGCGGATCGGCTTCCAGCACGATGCTTGGCGGCCGCCACGGCTTTTCCTTGAAGTGGTTCGCAAGCCCCGCGCCGCCGGCGTTGCTGAAATTGACATGGTCTCCGAAGATCGTCTTGACCTCGGCAAAGCGCGGCACCGCCCAGATGTCATATTTGGTCAGGCGGACGACCGGTGCCGCGGCACGCAGCTCCGCATAGGTGCCGTAGGGATCGGCCCGCGTCGCCGCGCTGAACGGATCGAAATCGCTGCGGACAATTTCGCCTGCAAGGGGGCTCGCAAGGGAGCTCGCAACTGGGCTCACATGGGTGCTCATCGGATCCTCCCGTCTTGTCATTAGTTAATTGACCATAGTCAATTAACTTGCATATTGCAAGGGCGGGGTTGCCATCGGGGCGGGTGCGCGGCATGGAGGCGCGAGGCGGATGGGGATGTCGATCGTGGAGCGAGCCAAAGGCGCACGGCGCTTTCAGCGCAGGGCGCGCCAGGAGGCCGACAAGGAGGCGCTGAAGGCGCTGATCCTGGAAACCGCGCGCAAGGAGTTCGCCGCCGGCACGCTGGAGACCGTATCGATCCAGAAGATCGCCGACGCGATCGGCTACTCGAAGGGCACCGTCCTCAAATATTACCCGACCAAGCTGCTGCTGCTGCTCGCGGTGAAGCAACAGAACCTCGAGGCGGTGGCTGAACGCCTCGAGCGGGTCCGCGCGGAGACGGCCGACAGCGAGCTGCGGCTGCGGCGCGTGATGGAAACCTATCTCGATTACTGGGCCGACAATCCCGATCACTTCCGCTCGCTGTTCTCGATGTCCGGTACGATCGAGGACCGCCGATTTCCCGACGGCGTCTATTTCGGCGAGACCGAGATCGCGCGCCGAAGCTACGAATTGTTCGTGATCTCAGTGCGGGAATTTCTGGCGGCACATGGCGCCGAGCCGGCGCCTGGCCTGCCGCAGCGGCTCGCGACCGCGCTGCTGGCGGCGACCCACGGCGTGGTCGCGCTCACGCTCGGCACGCCGACCATGAAACTGCCCGACATGCGCGGCACCGGCCGCCTGCTCATCGCAAGCCTGATCGATGCCTGGACGGCCAGGCTTGCCGCCGCGCGGAAAAGCGACGGCTGGCCACGGGTCACGATCGGCACCTTCGCCTGACGGAAGGGTATACGAAGGTCGTCGCCCGGTTATTCGCGCGTGCCACGCGGCCCCGCATACGCGACGCGCCCCTCATACGCGAAGCGATGTGGAATCCCGCGCCTTCGCCTGCTAAGCGCGGCCCATGGATACGACGCAGCGCGATAGAACGGTGGGCTTTCTCTGCCTGGTGGTGACGGCGTTCGGCTGGGCCCTGAACTGGCCGCTGATGAAGCTGTTGCTGCAGCAATGGCCGCCGCTGTTCGCCCGTGGGCTTGCCGGCACCTGCGCGGCGGTGATCCTGGCAACGCTGGCGCTGGCCCGCGGCCAGTCGCTCGCCGTGCCGCGCGAGGCGGTGCCGCGGCTGCTGTTTGCCTCCTTCACCAATGTCTTCGCCTGGATGGGCTTTGGCACCATCGCGATGAAATTCGTCACGGTCGGCGAGGGCGCGCTGCTCGCCTACACGATGCCGATCTGGGCGATGCTGTTCGCATGGCCGGTGCTGCACAGCCGCCCGACGCTGCGGGATCTTGCGGCGCTGGTGCTCGGCGTCGCCGGCGTTGCGCTCTTGCTTGGCGGCAATGGCTTTGCGTTCAGCGCCGACAAGCTGACCGGTATCGCGCTGGCGCTCGCCTGCGCCATCCTGTTCGCGCTCGGCAACGTGCTGAATCGCAAGCCGCTGCCGATGCCGCCGCTCGCGGTGGTGGCCTGGCAGGTCGGCATCGGCTGTCTCGTGATGCTCCTGCTCGGCATTTTCTTCGAGCATCCGAACTATGCCGCGATCACGCCGCTCGGCCTCGGTTGCTTTGCCTACATGACGCTGATGCCGATGGGCATCTGCTATCTCACCTGGTTCGAGACGCTGCGCCGCCTGCCGCCGACATCGGCGTCAACGGGCATGCTTCTGGTGCCGGTCATCGGCGTGGTGTCGGCCGCGATCATTCTTGGTGAACCGCTGGGGCTCCGCGAGATCGGCGCCATGGCACTGACGCTCGGCGGCGTGACGCTGGCGCTGCAGCGGGCCTGATGCGAGGCAGGGAACGGACATCGGCGCATTGCGTTCTCCCGAAAAGGGAGCTTGGCCATGCGCAAAGCGATCGCGCGGCTTGATGCTGAGCAGAGGGCGCAACTGCTTTATCTCGCGGATCTCGGCACGGCGACGTTCACGTCGGCCCTCGTGGTGTGCAGCCTGAAGGCGATTGTGGACCTGTTCGCCGCCGGTTGATCGCCACCATGCTGCCAACGCGCCGTCATTCCTCCTGCGGCGCGTCGCTCTGGGTGTGCCCATCGGGCCCCCGGTCGAACACCCCATAATCGCTCGATTTCACTCCTGCCGCCCCGTCGGTGCCAATGCCGGCCAGACCGAGCTTGAGCAGCTCGCGGACCGCCGCAGCGCGGGTCGGCATGCGGTGCTTGAACCGGAAATCGTCGAGGGCTGCCAACTCCTCTGGCGACAGCATGACCTGAAGCCGTTCAGCGCGAAGCTCATTCATCGCAAAACACCCAGACTTAGCTTGTTGAGTAATTTGCTAAACCGCCAAACTCGCGTGCGGTTCCTCCGGTTGAGACAAAAACGCTGATTGAGTATAATTAACAAATGAAATCAATAACTTAGATAAAAAATTTGGGAACGATCCGGCCACCCGTCTCGTTATGTCGCTGGAGAGATGCCCATGGCCAACCAAGTCAAGCTTCCCCGCAAGCTGTCCGATGAGCCGGAGGCCCCGAAACCGCGGCGCCCGAGCCACGCGAAAGTGATTGAGCAACTGGACCGCTGGGCCAACAGCCCCGGTCTTCAACCGCCAAAGGTCGATAATGCAGAGGACGATTCAAAAGCGGAAGCGATCTGAACCCCACACATTCGAGCAGCGCCTCGAGGAACATCGCGTGCGACTTGAAAGCCTGCTCGCTCAATTGCCGCGTGGTGTCGAACGCGAGCAGATTGTCGCGCGCATCGAGCAACTGCGAACGGCCGTTGAGCTGAACGCGATGCTGTCGCAACAGGCGTGAGCGGCCACGCGGGTCGCTCAGCATCCGCGGCAGATTGAAATTCAGCTTTGCCTTGAGGGCGGGATCGTCCCGCGGCGGAACCGGATTGCTTTCCGTGAAGGAGGGCGCCGGCATCGCTCCGAAATTGAATGGCACGGTCAGAACGGCAGTATCGTCCCTCACATCCGCGGGCAGCGCAGCAAAGGGTTAAGCCCGTTCGACGATTGCCAATGCCTCTGCGTCTATCACAGGGATGCCGCTGCTCTCGATAAGCCAACTCGACACGAGATGACCTGCGCGGTCGATCCTGAAGGCGACTGTGGCGGTGCCACCCTGCCCACGCGCGAGTGTCGGTGGATAACGCCGGGCCAGGCGCAGACGGATGGAGATATCCTGCTTCCATGCCACGACTGAAGGGGCGACCTGCGGGGCTGCACTGTCCTCAGCGATTGCGGGAGCTGTGGCAGCAACGAGCAAAGCAATACAAACAACGAGCCGTCGCAACATCTAGCGAGTTGGTCCACTTTGATAATCTGCAGTTCATTCTATTCGCGCTTTGGTTGATTGCAAGTCGTGCAACTCGTTATGCGCCGGAGATCAATCAAGCTCCTGAAAACATCTTGCCCGCATCCGCCATGCACCGTAGCATCGCCACGTTGATGGGGATGGAGTCCCCCGATAACCGCCGCGAGGCTGATGACTCCTACCGGGCGCGACAGCGTCGGTAGGAGCATGTGCCACCGCCGACCCGCCGTGTCCCGCGAATGAGAAGGGACAGCGCATGACGGGTCTTCCTGGTTCACTCTCAATCGCATTGTCGCTGGTCGGGTCGATCTGGCTCGTCGGTGTCGTCGCCTTGCTGGTCGACGCGCCGGGCGAGCTGGTTGCCGCGGCCTTCGTGTTTGGGGTGCTGGCGGGCTTCGTCGAATGGCGGGCCGGAAAGGCGGAGCATTGAACGTTCAGTTGTTGGCGGCGGTCGCGATCGGCGGTTCGCTGGGATCGGTCGCGCGCTATCTGGTGGCGATCGGCGCGGGGCGCCTGGTCGGCGCGGAATTTCCCTGGGGCACGCTGGTGATCAATATCGCGGGCTCGTTCCTGATCGGCGTCTTCGCGGAGGCGTTCGCGCTGAGCTGGAACGCCAGCCAGGCGATGCGGGTGTTTCTCACCGTCGGCATTTGCGGCGGCTTCACCACCTTCTCGACCTTCTCGCTCGATGCGATCGTGTTGATGCAGCGCGGCGAGCTATGGCCGGCCGGCGCCTACATGGCAGCCTCCGTTGCGCTTTCGATTCTCGCGCTGTTCGGCGGCCTGCTGCTGGTGCGGGCGTTCACGACTTGATGGTCAGCTAAGCGGTCGCTGTTCCGTCATCCTGAGGAGCGCGGAACGCGCGTCTCGAAGGATGCACGGCCAGGCTAGTGGCCGTACATCCTTCGAGGCTCGCTTCGCTCGCACCTCAGGATGACGGGGCGAAATTGACGAATGGATATACCGGTCCCGCTAGGCGCTAATCAGTCGCACGGCGGCCGGTGCGTGGATTGAGCGGTGCGGTCGGCGGCCGTCGTAGCGCTTCGGGCAGGAACGGTTCGTCCCGCCGAGGCGAGGGGTCGGCACGCACATCGGCGGCCCATTGCGCGCGTTCGTGCGGCGTCTGGTTGTCGTTGAAGGTTCGCTTCACATCGACCCCGCCGACGGGATCGTTGACGCCGTTCCGGCTGGCGGGACGGTCGACGCCGCTGTGGATGTCACTGGAGTTGCCCATCGCGGCCTCCGAACTCGGTTGATCAAGCTCTGATCTGGATAAACGTGGCCCGCGCAGGCGCCGTTCCAAACAAGCGCCGTTCCAAAAAAGTGAAGGGCCGGAGGTACCGTCTGCCGCCCGGAATCCTTGGCGCGTCCGGGACCAGCCGGTAGGATGGAACCCGAATGGTAGCCAGGAACCAAGGGAAAGACCAAGGAATGAAGCACGTCGACGTCGCGGTGATTGCTGCCACGCTGTGGCTGCTGGCGTCGATGGTGCTGGACATCGTGACGCCGAAATCGATCACCGCGCTCATGATCGCGGCCGCGCTTGCGCCGCCGTTCCTGATCGGGATCGGCATCCATTTCGCACGCCAATATTTCAAGGCGAAGCGGCGCAGCTACCCGTCACCGCGGTTGGACGAACACTTCGAGAACTAGAGCGTTTTCGAGCGAAGTGGGCACCGGTTCGCGTGAAGAAAACGCGTCAAAACCAAAATCCAGAGCCCGTTCGATTTAATCGGTGCGAGGCTTCGGCGGGGCAGGGCTGCGGGCGGGGCCGCACGTGCTGCATTGAACTGCGCAGATGGCTTGCTAAGCTTATGCCATGACCGAGCAGCTCCCCGATACGATCAGCCGCCTCTACACCGACCCAGGCGAATATGTCGACAGCGACCATCCCGCCGTCGAGGCGTTCGCCCGCGCCGCCGTTCCGTCTGACGCCAGCGCGCGCGACAAGGCGCGCCGGCTCTACACCGCGGTGCGCGACGGCATCCGCTACAACCCCTATGTCAGCATGCGCTCGCCCGAGAGCTACCGGGCCTCCAGCGTGCTCGCCGCCGGCAATGGCTACTGCGTCGGCAAGGCGGCGCTCTATGCCGCTGCCTGCCGGGTCCACGGCATCCCGGCGCGTGTCGGCTTCGCCGATGTGCGCAACCACCTCACCACCGAGAAGCTGCGCCAGAGCATGGGCTCGGACCTGTTCACCTGGCACGGCTTCACCGACGTGTTCGTCGACGGCGCCTGGCGCAAGGCGACCCCGACCTTCAACGACACGCTGTGCGCCAAGCTCGGCGTCAAGCCGCTCGATTTCGACGGCCACGCCGACGCGCTGCTGCATCCCTTCGACGGCGAAGGGCGCGCCTACATGCAGTATGTCAACGACCACGGCAGCTATCACGACGTCCCCGCCAAATTCCTGATGCGCGAAATGGCGCGCGAATACGCCAACATGCAGGGCGAGGATCTCGCCGGCCGCGACATGGAGCGCGAGGCGGCCGAGCAGTAGCGGACGTGTGAGCCGATCGCGCGCCGGCTGAGGGGGCGGTGTGATGGATGCGGAGCTGCCGAAAGCGCAGGTCAGCCGCCCCGCCAAAGGCTGGGAGGACGCGGTCGCGCTGACCGGCTTCATCCTGGTCGCGGTCGGGCAGGCCTCCAACCAGGTTCTGGCGCGCGGGCTTGCCGGCTCGGTGCCGCCGTTTTCGCTGGCCTTCTTCCGCTGGACCTTCATCGCCATCGGCCTCGCGCCGTTTGCGATCGCAGCGATCCGCGACGGCAAGATCCCGCTGGCGCAGAACCTCTGGCCGATCCTCGCCGCCGGCTTCCTCGGCATGTTCCGGTGCGGCGCCCCGGTCTACATCGCCGGCATCACGACCACGGCGATCCATATCGCGCTGATCTTCGCGCTGTCGCCGATCATGGTGCTGCTGATCTCGGCGGCGCTCGGCATCGAGCATATCGGTCCGCTGCAATGGCTCGGCACGGCGCTGGCGCTCGGCGGCGCGCTCTTGATCGTCTCGGGCGGTCATCTGGGAACGCTGACGCAATCGAGCGCGGCCTGGGGCGATCTCCTGGTGGTATGCGCGATGCTCGGCTGGTCCGGCTACACACTGCTGCAGTCGCGTGTCGCGCCGCGCGCCTCGCTGCTGGCGCGGGTCAGCCTGTTCTCGGCGGCGGGCGCGCTGTGCTCGCTGCCGCCGGCGCTCCAGGAGATGTGGGCCATCCCGGCGGAGGTGTTCAACACCCGGGCGTTCGAGGCCTATGTCTTCGCCGGCCTCGTGCCCGGCCTGATCGCCTATGCGGGGTTCGCCTGGCTCGGCGCGCGGTTCGGCTCGGTGCGGAGCTCGCTGGTGCTCTACGTCGCGCCGATCGCGAGCGCCTTCCTGTCCTGGATCGTCCTCGGCGAACCGCCGAAGCTGATCCATCTGGTTGGCGGTCTTTTGATCCTCGGCGGCGTCTGGGCGAGCCTGCGCAAATAGACCCAGTTCCCTTCCAAGGTGCAACCTTTTCCGGCCTCGTGCGTTGAATCCAGCGTTGATTCAAGAGCTTAGTCGGAGGTCGTATGAATCTTACTCCCCAGCAGCGCAAGGACCGTGATGCGCAGCGCCAGCAAGACGCATCGCAGGCGATGAAGGAGCATCGCGCCAACGAGAAGGCGTTCTACGACAACTTCCAGCGCCTCAAGGCCGAGCGGCAGGCGCGCGAAGCCGCGGAGTCAAGGAAGGCGCAATCCGCTTCGAAATAAGCGCCAGGAGCCACACCAACCATCCGGATGGCCGGATCTGACCGAACGAGAAGGAGCGGAAGCGAGGGGGCGAGCACGGCGCAAGCGAGCTCGCCCCGAAGACGAGAAATCTCCAGGCTTATGGAGGACGTCAGATGTACTTTGCCGATCAGAAAACGGTCACCTGCAAATGCGGTGAGCCCTTGAGCGAATTGATGCTCGTCGACGACCAGACAACCGGAATCAAGTTTCACGTCGGTCGTTGCCCGTCATGCCGTGAAGTGACGGTTGTTCGATCCCAGGATATGCCAGCCAACGACAATGCCTGACGCGGACGGTCCTCTCGCGCGTGGGAGGACCGGGCCTTTGGTTTCAGGTTTTCGATTGCGACCGGTGAGCGACAGGCCGGCTGACGCATCGTTCGCGGCACACCAGAAAAAGAGCAGGGCGCGACCGGCATCACCACGGTCGCGCCCTACGTCGCCGGTCAATGGGGCAGGGGGAATAACCGGCTCTTCCAATGACTCGCAGACCCCCTGAGTCGTTCCGCGCAAGCGAAAATATTTTCGTACACGGTTAAGTGATGGCCGGACGCGAGAACCCCGCGGGTTTCGTTCGCGTTGTGTCCGGGATCGCCAAGGGATCGTCGAGCGAATTTCCATGGGGCGAGGGACATCACCATGTCAAAGATTCAGATGGGAATTTTCGCTGCGCTGGCGGCTGGGCTGACGCTTGGCGCCGTCCAGCTGGCATCGGGCCACGATCTCATCGGCGGCCAGCAGGTCACCACCGCACTGGCGCCGGAGAGCGCCGTCAATCGCGCCGCCAAGACCGACCGTGCCACGGTTCCAGTCACCGGCCTGCCGAGCCGGACCGTTGCGCTGAAGGTCGAGCGGCTTCCCGATACGTCGGTGCTGGTCCGCGTCCCCGTGGCCAAGGAAGAGGCGCGCCATCGCCCCGCAATGCCGGCTCGGGCACGGCCCGGCGACACCCGCAAGGTGGCCTGCGAGCCGGTGGTCAGCGTGCTGACCGAAGTGGCCAAGCTACTGCAGCCCGGCCGCTGCGTGACCTGAGCAGGGCGCCCAGTCGGTCTAATATCATCGCCCGGCTTGACCGGGCGATCCAGTACGCCGCGGCCCATCGGCTCAATCACAATCGTCTCTGGAATACTGGATCGCCCGGTCAAGCCGGGCGATGACATCGTTGGTTGCGGTTTGCACCTTACCGGGCAACGCAGGCTATTCCTCCTCCTCCGCCTCGCTGCTGCTGGCAGCGCTGCGGCTTGCCATCAGGCCGAGCGCGAGGCCGCCGACCGCCAGGAGCGGGATCAGCCGCTTCACGCCGATGGCCCGCACGATCTGCAGGCCGGTGGCGACCACCACCGGATCGGCGAACACATTGGCCGCGGCGGCCTTTGCCGCCTTCTCGGCGCGGCGGCGCATCTCGCGCTTTCGCACCACGTAGACGCTGGCGGCGATCACCGTGACGACAAGGAACAGCGCGGCGCCGGCGAGGCACGCTTCCACCGGCCCGTAGTGCTGCAGCACGTAGACGAAGGCGGCCGCGCACAGAAAGGCGATGGTGATGAACAGCGCGATCGCCGTGGCCGCGGCCAGCGACGTCAGCCGCAGCGCGTTGCCGGTGGAATCCTTGACGTCATTGATCAGCCGCTGAAGCATCGACCAGCCCTGCCCTGATTCTTGCCTTGAATCTCGCCCTGAAGAGCGCATCGACAAACGCGGCGGCGGCGCGCCAGCGCCGCCATCGCATCCAGAACGGGGGTTTTCGCATGATCGCCACCATGGGGCTCATCCCCCGGAGACCGCAGATTGCCTAGCGGCGCCAGGTGACGCCGATCAGGAAGCCGAGACCGAGCGCAAGGCCGACCGTCGCCAGCGGCCGCTGCGTGATCATATCTTCCAGCGATTCCTCGATCGAGGATGCGGCATCCTGCGCCGCGCCCATCATCGCGCTGCCGCGCTCCGACATGTCGTCGAGTGTATCTTCCGCACTGGCGCGCGCATCCTTGTAGCGGCGGCGGGCCTGCTTGCCCGCGTTGTTGGCAAACGAGTTCAGCGCGTCGGTGATCTGTTCGGTGAGGGCGGCGATATCGTTCTTCACGGCGGTGACATCCTTTTCGAGGCGTTCGTAGGTCGCTTTGTCCGTCATGTTCTTGATCCCAAATGCGCTGTCCGTGCTCGACATCGAAGGCTCCCGGAGAACTTGCGTGCTGGTACAAAAACGCGCCGCGCGGTGCATGGTTCCCGATGCGAAACCGGGGCTAGTCTTCCGGCAGCTGCGGCGAATTGACCGGCATCAAATGCTCCTTGACGATCAGCGCCACGATCAAGAGCGGCGACGACAGGAAGGCGCCCATCGGACCCCACAGCCAGGTCCAGAACGCCAGCGCCAGAAAGACCGCGAGCGCATTCAGCGACAGCCTGCGGCCGACGATCGTCGGCGTCACGAAATGTCCTTCCAGGAAGGTCACGACCGCAAAACAAGCCGGCGCGATCAGCCCCGCGCCGATGGTCGGCGAGGCGATGATGCCGACCACGACCAGCACGACGAACATCGCGACCGGACCGATGATCGGAACGAAGTTCAGCGTCGCGGCGAGCGCACCGAGCCCGGCCGGGGTTGGCATGCCCGTCATCGCGCAGATCGCGCCGGTGACGATGCCGACGCCGACATTGATCATGGTCACCGTCAGCAGATAATTGCCGAGATGGGTCTCGACCTCGTTGAGGATGCGCAGCGTACGCAGCCGTGCCGTGCGTTCGCTGAAGGCCATCACCAGTGCGCGGCGCAGATCCTTCCAGCTTGCGATGAAAAGGATCAGGGTCGCGATGAACAGCAGGAATTCGGCGAAGGTCGGCGACAGGAATTCCAGCGTCGGCTGCACCCACTCGAATTTCGGCAGCTGGAGCGTGGCCAGCGTATCGGAGCCGCCGACCATGGTCTGCAATTCCTGCCACAGCGCGAGGGGCCGGTCGAACACATGCAGCTTCTCCCTCAGGATCGCGCCGAGCTCGGGCAGCCGCGAACTCCACTCCATCACCGGCGAGGCGATCAGCCCGACCATGAAGCTGACGGCGGCGCCGACCGCGATCACGATGACGACCGCGCCGAGCGCGCGCGGGATCCGATAGCGTTCAAGCATGCTCGCCGCCGGCGACAGCATGGTGCCGACGATGAAAGCCATGGTGATCGGGAGGAAGAAGGCGCGTGCGAGATAGAGCACCGCCACAACGACAATGACCAGCAGGGCGATCAATGCGAAGGCGACGGCCTCGGCGCGGCTGACAACCGGCGGCAGTTCGATCTTGCTGTCGGGGACGGGCGTGCCTTCGGGCGCATTGCCAAGCAGGTCTTCACTCGGAAAGGCGCGCACCGAACTCCTCCCGCGTGAGGACGAACAAACCCGTCGCGTGGTCGCCCCGCGCGCCGAATTGCGCGATGACAACGGATCGCTGCGGAGAAAGTTCCATCGCGGCTTCGTGAGACGTGACGGGTTGACAATCGCGACCTCGCGACGATTCGCGGCGGAACTGACTCGCGGCCATGCGCGTTGGCCCGGCATCGCATCACCACGATGCGCATCCCGTCCAGGGGCAGCACATGACACAGCAGCCTGTTTCCAGCCGCCGGCTTGCGTCGCGCGCCGCGCGCACCCTTGCCCGCATTCTTGCCATCGGCAGCGTCCTGTTGGTGACGCCGCTTGTCGTCAGCACGGCGGCCAGCGCCCAGGTCCGCTCTTCCGCGCTCGGCTATGCGTCGACGCAACCGGGCGCATTTCCCGCCGACGAGGTGATGAACGACCCCTCGAGTGGGGCCGGCGAGGACGGCGCGCTGCCGGAGCGGCTGCGCCGGACCACCGTCGCGCTCAACACGACTGAGGCGCCCGGCACCATCATCATCGATACCGGCAACACCGCGCTCTATTACGTGCTCGGTGGCGGCCGGGCGATCCGCTACGGCGTCGGCGTCGGCCGCGAGGGCTTCACCTGGGCCGGCACACAGACGATCAGCCGCAAGGCGGAATGGCCGGACTGGCATCCGCCGGCCGAGATGATCAGGCGCCAGCCTTATCTGCCGCGCTTCATGGCCGGCGGCCCGGGCAACCCGCTCGGTGCGCGCGCGATGTATCTCGGGTCCAGCGAATACCGCATCCACGGCACCAACGATCCCTCGACGATCGGCAAGTTCGTCTCATCCGGCTGCATCCGCCTGACCAATGAAGACGTTTCCGACCTGTTCAGCCGGGTCGATGTCGGCACCAGGGTCGTGGTGCTGCCGAAGAACGCGCCGCACCTCGCCGCGCGCGAGATCGGCCCGACCACGACGCAGATCTCGGTCCGGCCGGCCGCGGCGCGGCCGCGCCCCGCGGCGATGACGCTGCCTTCCGGGCGTCAGGCAATGAACATCCCGACGGCTTCCTCGTTGTACTAGTGTGCTGAATGCGAAGTTCGTGCGATTTCGCGGCAGCCGCCTTCACGAACTTCGCATTCATAAAGCACACTAGAATCATAAGTTTCCTAGTGTCCTTATCGAATCCGAAGTTCGCTCCGAAGGTGCGGCAAATGATGCGAACTTCGGATTCGGGACACTAGAGCGTTTTCGAGCGAAGTGGATACCGGTTCGCGTGAAGAAAACGCGTCAGAACAAGAATCTAGAGGCCCGTTCCGATTCAATCGGAACGGGGCTCCTAGGGATCGGCATTGTACCGAGGTCGGTGATGGTGAAACGGCACGTAAGGCGCTGCGCGTTCGGGACGGCGGCATTGCTCGGCCTGTCCCTTGCGCCTGCAGCGCAAGCTCAGGATTTTTTCTCGCAACTGTTCGGCGGCTTCATGCATGGCCGCCCGCCGGTGATCCGGATGCCGTTCGACGACGGCCCGGCGCCGATGGCGCCGCGGGTCGAGCGCCGTCTGCGCTATGACGTCGGCCAGGCCTATTGCGTGCGGACCTGCGACGGCCGCTATTTCCCGCTTGCTGCGACCGGCAACCAGAGCAAGGCGGAAAGCTGCAACAGCTTCTGCCCGGCGAGCGCAACCGAAGTGGTCTATGGCGGCAATATCGACAACGCCGCGACGGAAGACGGCAAGCCGTATTCCGAGCTGCCGAACGCGTTCCGCTATCGCGACGAGCTGGTCTCGGGCTGCACCTGCAACGGCAAGGACTCTGTCGGCCTCGCCGCGGTGAAAATCGAGGACGATCCGACCTTGCGCAAGGGCGACATCGTTGCCGGCAAGGACGGGCTGATGTCGGTGAGCCGTCCGGACCGGCGCGGCGCGCAGCTCAACTTCACGCCGGCGCCGGATCGCATCCGCGCCAAATATGGCCGGCCGGCGGTGCTGGCGCGCGAGTAGCGTCGATCGCACGCGGGCGGCCGCTTTCGGTTCCTGGCGCGGAACCGGCCTGCCTCCTGCACGTTAGCAAAGGGCGAACAGCACATTCACCGATGCCATCAGGGGGCTTCGCATGCTCGTCGGCGTACTCGTCACCTTCCTTGTCGTTATTCTCGTTCTTTATCTCATCAACATGCTGCCGCTCGACGGCCGCGCCAAGCAGATTGCGCGCGCCGTCGTCATCATCATCGGCATTATCTCGCTGCTGAAATATCTGGCGGTGTTCTAGAGCGCGATGGTTTTTGGTCGAAACAGCGGTCCGCTGCCGAAGGCGAGATCCGGTGGGGGTGATGACACCGCGTGGTGTGACGCCTGGAATCGAGAACCATCCTCAGCGTCGTCCCTGCCTAGTGCGCAATTGCGCACGGGAGCAGGGACCCATAACCACAAATGCCAATTGTTGGACGATGCTGGAACGACGAGTCCCTTCAATAAGCCCGCCGCGGCGTATGGGTCCCTGCGCACTAGGCAGGGACGACGGGTTGGAGGAGCCGCAGACACACATCACGATTTCGGAATAATGGAATAATGCCGCTGATTTGCCCGACGTGTCAAGTTGCCGTGTCCGGCTACTTTGCATGGGGTTGTTTTCGATATTTTGGCAGTGCGCTCCTGCGACGGCGGGCTCGCGGCGCCAACAAAAAAGCCCCGGCTCGCACCGGGGCTTTGCTTAGTCGTTGCGATCGCTCGCGGATCAGCCCGCGGCCTTGGCCTCGCGGCGGCGCGCGGTGAGGATGAATTCGGTGTAGCCGTTCGGCTGCGCGCGGCCTTCGAAGATCAGGTCGCAGGCGGCCTTGAAGGCGGTGCCATTGAACGCGGGCGCCATCGGCTTGTAGAGACTGTCGCCGGCGTTCTGCTCGTCGACGACGACGGCCATGCGCTTCAGTGACTCCATCACCTGGTCCCTGGTGATGACGCCCTGATGCAGCCAGTTCGCGAGGTGCTGGCTCGAGATGCGCAGCGTGGCGCGGTCTTCCATCAGGCCGACATCGTGGATGTCGGGCACCTTGGAGCAGCCGACGCCCTGGTCGATCCAGCGCACGACGTAGCCCAGGATGCCCTGGCAGTTGTTGTCGATCTCCTGCTTGACGTCGTCGGGCGCCCAGTTCGACTGCGACACCGGAATGGTGAGGATGTCGGACAGCTTTGCGCGCGGCCCGCCCTTGGCGAGCTCCTGCTGCCGGGCGATCACGTTGACCTGGTGATAGTGCAACGCGTGCAGCGTGGCCGCGGTCGGCGACGGCACCCAGGCGGTGGTGGCACCGGCCTGCGGATGACCGATCTTCTGTGTCAGCATGTCGGCCATCTTGTCGGGCGCGGCCCACATGCCCTTGCCGATCTGGGCATGGCCGGGCAGGCCGTCGATCAGGCCGTTGTCGACGTTCCAGTCCTCATAGGCCTTGATCCACGGCTGCGCCTTCATGTCGTTCTTGCGGATCATCGGACCCGCTTCCATCGAGGTGTGGATCTCGTCGCCGGTACGGTCGAGGAAGCCGGTGTTGATGAACATGATGCGCTTGGAGGCGCGCTGGATGCAGGCCTTGAGGTTGACCGTGGTGCGGCGCTCCTCGTCCATGATGCCGACCTTCAGCGTGTTCTCGGGTAGCGAGAGCATCTTCTCGACCTCGGCGAACAGGTCGCAGGTCAGCGTCACCTCGTCGGGGCCGTGCATCTTCGGCTTGACGATATAGGCCGAGCCGGTGCGGCTGTTCTTGACCTTGGAATTGCCCTTGAGGTCGTGGATCGCGAGCAGGCCGGCTACCGCGGCATCCAGGATGCCTTCCGGGATTTCCTCACCCTTGGCGTCGAGCACGGCGTCGGTGAACATGTGGTGGCCGACATTGCGCATCAGCAGCAGGCTGCGGCCGTGCAGCTTCAGCTCGCTGCCGTCGGGCTTCTTGTAGACGCGGTCGGCATTGAGCGAACGGGTCAGCGTCTTGCCGCCCTTCTCGAAATCGGCCGACAGCGTGCCGTTCATCAGGCCGAGCGTGTTGCGATAGACCAGCACCTTGTCCTCGGCGTCGACGGCGGCGACCGAGTCTTCCATGTCGAGAATGGTGGAGACCGCCGATTCCAGGATCATGTCGGCGACGCCGGCCGGGTCATCCTTGCCGATCGCGTTGCTGCGGTCGATCTTGACCTCGACATGCATGCCGTTGTTGACGAGCAGGATCGCGGAAGGCTGGGCGGCGTCGCCCTGATAGCCGGCGAACTGGGCGGCGTTCTTCAGCGCGGTCGAATTGCCGCTCTTCAGCTTGACCGAGAGCTGGCCCGCGATCACGGCGTAGGAGGTCACGTCGGTGTGGCTTCCGGTCGCAAGCGGCACGGCGGCGTCGAGGAACGCCTTCGCCTTCGCGATCACCTTGTCGCCGCGGGCCTTGTTGTAACCGCGGCCAGCCTCGCTCGGATCGTGCGGGATCGCATCGGTGCCGTAGAACGCGTCGTACAGCGAACCCCAGCGCGCGTTGGCGGCGTTCAGTGCGTAGCGGGCGTTGGTGAGCGGCACCACCAGCTGCGGGCCGCAGATCTTGCCGATTTCCTCGTCGACATTTGCGGTCTCGACCTTGTGGGTCGCGGGCTCGGGCAGCAGGTAGCCGATGTCCTTGAGGAACGCGGTGTAGGCGTTGATGTCGAACGCCTTGCCCTTGTTGGCGCGATGCCAGTCGTCGATCTTGGCCTGCAGCGCGTCGCGGACCGCGAGCAGCTCGCGGTTCTTCGGTCCGAGCTTCTGGATGATGGCGGCAAGTCCGGCCCAGAATGCATCCGGGGCGATCCCGGTTTTCGGTGTCGCCTCCTTGGCGATGAAATCGAACAGGACAGGGGCGATCTTCAATCCATGGGCATCGACACGAGTCATGATGGGCTTTCTCAAAGAAACGGGGCGTTTAGGGGCTGTTTTCAGAAGAAATCAGCAAAAAACGCGCCAAAGAGCCGCGTTCACGGCCCTTTTAGCCCTAAAGCCACGGTTCTGAGAAGGCCCCCCAGAGGAGGAGGCCATGCCGCCTAGATATTCGCCGCGAGGTCGGTCAGTTCGTCGAACAGGATGCCGGTCGTGGCCAGCATCCGCTCGATCTCGTCGGTGGCATCGCTGACCGAGCGGTTCGAGGTGTCGATGGTCAGTTCATTGCCGGTCGGCGGCTGGTAGTCATTGGTGATGCCGGTGAAAGACGGCAATCCGCCGGAGCGGGCCTTGGCGTAATGGCCCTTGGGGTCGCGGGTCTCGCAGACCTCGGCCGGCGTCGCGACATAGATCTCACGGAACGCGCTGTCGGCGATGCGACGTGCGACCGCACGGTCGGCAGCCGCGGGCGACACCGCGGCGACGATCGCGATATGGCCGTTGCGCGCCAGATGGGTCGCGACTTCGGCGAGGCGGCGGATGTTTTCGGCGCGGTCCTGCGGCGAGAAGCCGAGATCGCCGTTCAGCCCGGCCCGCAGCGTGTCGCCATCGAGCAGGATCGGCGAGCCGCCATTGCCGAACAGGCGCCGCTCCAGCGCCCGCGCCAGGGTCGACTTGCCCGAGCCGGGCAGGCCGGTCAGCCAGATCACCGCGCCGTTGTGATGGTAGCGCGCCGAGCGCTCGTCCGGCCGCAGCGCGGACTCCACCGGCACGATATCGACCGGCACCGCCGGCCGGCCGGCGTCGACCGACAGCACGAGGCCGCCGCCGGCGATACGGCCGTTGACCTCGATCACGAGACGGCCGGTGCGCGGATTGTCGGTGTAGGGATCGGTTGCAACCGGCTGCGCCAGCGAGATGTCGATCTCGCCGACATGGTTGCGTGCGATCGCGGTGTTCTCTTCGTTGGACAGCGCGCCGGGATCGACCGCCTTCTCGATCGCGACCACGGTGGCGCGGCTTTCCTTGGTGCCGAGCCGGATCAGGATCTGCTCGCCCTTGGTCAGCGGCTTGTCGTGCAGCCAGAAGATCCGGGCGCGGATGCGGCGGGTGTCGCGCGGGCTCTGCCCGGAATGTCCGATGATGTCGCCGCGCTCGAGGAACAGCTCGCGGTCGAGCGTGATGCCGACCGAGCGCCCGGCGCCCTGCGCGGCGCCCACCGGCGTCACCGGCCAGCTCTCGACGGTCTTGATCTGCGCGATCTTGCCGGTCGGCATGATCACGATCTCGTCGCCGGCCTTCAGGCTGCCGGACTCGATGCGGCCCGCCACGATGCGGCGGTCGTCGAACTTGTAGATCGCCTGCACCGGCAGCCGTAGCGGCAGCTCGGCCAGCGGGCGTGCCGGCTCGAGCGCATCGAGCGCCTCGACCACGGTCGGTCCCTGGTACCAGTCGATCCGCGCCGTGCGCTCGGCGACGCCGTCGCCGTCGCGCGCCGAGATCGGGATCACCGCCGTAGGCGTCACGCCAAGGCCGATCAGATGCGCGGAAATCTCGTCGCTGATCTCCTTGAAGCGATCGGCGCTGAACTCGACGCGGTCCATCTTGTTGACCACGACCGCGACCTGCTTCACGCCGAGCAGATGCAGGAGATAACCGTGCCGCCTGGTCTGGTCGCGCACGCCTTCCAGCGCATCGATGATCAGCACCGCACCGTCGGCCTGCGAGGCGCCGGTGATCATGTTGCGCAAGAACTCCGCGTGGCCGGGCGCGTCGATCAGCACGACGTCGCGCGAGCGGGTGCGAAAGCGGATCTGGGTGGTATCGATGGTGATGCCCTGGTCGCGCTCGGTCTGCAACGCATCGAGCAGGAACGACCACTCGAACGGCATGCCGCGCCGCGCGCTGACCGCCTTCAGCATTTCCAGCTTGCCGTCCGGCAGGCTGCCGGTCTCATGCAACAGGCGCCCGACCAGCGTCGACTTGCCGTGATCGACATGGCCGACGATGACGATGCGCACTTGCGGCCGCGTCGTGCCGTTGGGCGTTGCCGAGATCGAGGCGGTGGGAAGGATCATGTTCATCGGAACGCTCGCACGAAGTGGGAAGCCAAGTTGCTTGGAGTCAGGTGTTGCTTCGAGTGTCGATCAGAGATAGCCGGCGACGCGCAGCCGCTCGAACGCATCCTCGGTCTCGTGGTCGAGCGCGCGGCCGGCGCGCTCCGGGACCTTGGTGCCGTCGAGCTCGGTGAGAATCTCGTCGATGTTGGAGGCGGTGGAGGCGACCGGGAAGGTGATGTCGGCATCACCCAGCGAGCGGTAGCGCTTGCCGTCCTTGGCGAGATAGAGCGGGATGATCGGAATGCCTTCGCGCTTGGTGTAGGCCCAGATGTCGGCCTCGGTCCAATGCAGGATCGGATGGATGCGCAAATGCGCGCCTGGCGGCGGCGAGGCGTTGAACTGGTCCCAGAACTCCGGCGGCTGGTCGCGCACATCCCATTCGCCTTCGAGGCCGCGCGGCGAGAACACGCGCTCCTTGGCGCGCGTCGCCTCTTCGTCGCGGCGGATGCCGGCGATCAGTCCGTCAAAGCCGAATTTATTGAGTGCGAGCTTCAGCCCCTCGGTCTTGCGCGCCGCGGAACGCGCGGCCGGCGGCAGGGTCGGGTCGACGCTGTCGATCGGCGGGCAGGGCTCGACGCGCAGGTCGAGGTCCCATTCCTTGCCGAAGCGGTCGCGGAACGCATACATCTCCGGAAATTTCTTGCCGGTGTCGACGTGCAATGCCGGGAACGGGACGCGGCCGAAGAACGCCTTGCGCGCCAGCCAGATCATCACGTTGGAATCCTTGCCGAGCGACCACAGCAGCGCGAGCTTCTTCAGCCGGGCGAACGCCTCGCGCAAAATGTAGATGCTCTGCGCCTCCAGTTCGTCGAGATGATCCATCGACGGAGGGGGCTGATTGGCAGGAATCCCCGGCACGGAAGATGCATTGCTAAGGGCTGCGGACCGCGTCTTGGCGGCGACGGATTCGTTGTCGAGAAGATGCATCTCTTGGCCTTGGCCTGTGGAGTTGAAAATTCTAAAGTTGCGCTGCAATAGAGAAGAAATAATTTTCTCTTTGCTGGGCTTGATCGAGAGATAAATAGAAAATAATTTCAGTCAACCCCCAAATTGGGGAAGCGAGTGTCTGATGCGATATCTGCCGGTGTTTCTGGATCTGCAAAGCGGCAAGGTGCTGCTCGTTGGAGCGGGCGAGCTCGTGCGCGCCAAGTTGCGGCTGCTCGCAGCCGCCGGCGCCGCAGTGCGCTGGTACGCGACCGACGGCGATCATGACATTGCCGGTCTCGCGGCGGAGGACACCGCGCGGATCGAGCGCGCCGAAGGCGATCCGCTCGCCGCCGATCTCTCCGATGTCATCGCCGTCCTCTGTGCCGGCGCCGGCGAGATCGGTGTTGCGATGTCGGTGCGCGCCAAAGCGATCGGCCTGCCGGTCAATGTGATGGACGACCTCGTGCATTCCACCTTCATCATGCCGGCGATCGTCGATCGCGGCGATGTCGTGGTCGCGGTCGGCACCGGCGGTACGTCGCCGGTGGTGGCGCGCCGCATCCGCGAGAAGATCGAGGCGGTGCTGCCGGCGCGGATCGGCGATCTCGCCGGCTTCATCGGCGGCGTCCGCAAATCGATCCATGCCCGCATCGAAGAGTTTCCGCTGCGCCGCCGCTTCTGGGAGCGCATCGTCGACGGCCCGATCGGCGCACTGGTGCTGGCCGGCCGCAAGGACGAGGCCGAGCGGGCGCTGAACGCGATCACCGATCCCGCCGCATTCGCCGGCGCGAGCGCTGAAGGCAAAGCCATCGGTCATGTGACGCTGGTCGGCGCCGGTCCCGGCGATCCGGATCTGCTCACGGTGAAGGCGTTGCGCGCGCTACAGGATGCCGACGTCGTGTTCTATGACGAGTTGGTGTCGCCGGAAATTCTCGACCGCATCCGGCGTGATGCCACGCGGATCCCGGTCGGCCGCCGTGTCGGCAAGCCCGGCATCGGCCAGGACGCCATCAATGCATTGATGATCGAGGCCGCGCAGTCGGGCCAGCGCGCGGTGCGGCTGAAGGGCGGCGATCCTTTTATCTTCGGCCGCGGCGGCGAGGAGATCGAGGCGCTGCGCGATGCCGGCGTCGCTTATTCCATCATTCCGGGCGTCTCGGCCGGTCTGGGCGCGGCCGCGCAATTCGAAGTGCCGCTGACCTTCAGGCACGAGGCGCTGCGCATCACCTTCCTCACCGCGCACAAGGCGCGCGATGCCGAGGTCGTCGACTGGTCGGTGCTGACAGACAAGAAGATGACCGTCGTCGTCTATATGGGCATGACCGCGGCGCCCTCGATCCGCGAAGGCATGCTTGCCGCAGGCCGCTCGCCGGAGACGCCGGTCGGCGTGTTCGCGCGCGTGACGCGGCCGGATGCCAAGGCCGCGGTCGGCACGCTGGCGCGGCTGCCCGAACTCGTCAAAGAGGTCGATGGCGGTCCCGCCATTCTCATTATCGGCGACGTGGTCGCGCATTCCGCGCCGTGGAGCCGGTCCAACGTCACCCAACTCTTCTCCAACCAGATGTTCTCCGAACTGTTGAAAGCTGCCGAATGACCTCTCCGCTTGAACAGAAGAAAATCAGGATCACGGGCCCCTCGGTGGTGACCGCCAACCGCACCTGGGATGGTGCCGTGGTGTACCGAACCGCCAAGCAAGGCTGGTCCACCGAACTGTCCGATTCCGCTGTCGTCAGCACCTCCGACGATGCGCGCGCATTGCTGGCCGAAGCCACCGCCGACGACGTCGGCGCGGTCGGCCCCTACATCGCGCCGGTCGAGCTCAAGGACGGCGGCAAGCTCAAGCCGGGCAATCTTCGCGAACACATCCGCGCCAAGGGCGTCACGATCGATCTCCAGGTGCCGGCGTAAGGCTCATCCATCATGTATGCATATGACGAACTCGACCGCACGCTGATCAACGAGCGTGTTTCGGAATTCCGCGACCAGGTGAAGCGCCGCCTTTCCGGCGAGCTCACCGAGGACGAATTCAAGATCCTGCGCTTGCAGAACGGCGTGTACTTGCAGCTGCACGCCTACATGTTCCGCGTCGCGATCCCCTATGGCACGCTGTCGTCGAAGCAGCTGCGCCGGCTCGCCCATGTGGCGCGCCGCTACGATCGAGGCTACGGCCACTTCACCACGCGGCAGAACATCCAGTTCAACTGGATCAAGCTCGCCGAGCTGCCCGACGCGCTGGCCGATCTTGCGGAAGTCGGCATCCATGCGATGCAGACCTCCGGCAACAACATGCGCAACGTCACCTCGGACCAGTGGGCCGGCGTCGCGCCGGGCGAGATCGAAGATCCGCGGATCTGGTCGGAGATCCTGCGCCAGCACACCACGCTGCATCCGGAATTCTCGTTCCTGCCGCGCAAGTTCAAGATCGCGATCACCGCCGCCGAGCACGACCGCGCCGCGATCAAGATCCACGACATCGGGTTGCGGCTGCACAAGAACGCCGACGGCGAGACCGGTTTCGAGGTGCTGGTCGGCGGCGGCCTCGGCCGCACGCCGTTCATCGCCAAGACCATCAAGCCGTTCGTGCACGGCCGCGACATCCTGAGCTATGTCGAGGCGATCCTGCGCGTCTACAACCAGTACGGCCGCCGCGACAACATCTACAAGGCGCGCATCAAGATCCTGGTGCACGAGCTCGGCATCGAGAAGTTCGCCAAGGAAGTCGAGGAGGAGTGGAAGGCGATGGGCGATGTCGGGCTGACGCTCGATCACGCCGCCATCGAGGAGGTCCGCTCGCGCTTCTCCTATCCGCCTTACGAGAAGCTGCCGCACATGCCGGACGAGCTGAAGCAGGCCGCGCATGATCCGCTGTTCGAGCGCTGGCGCAAGAACTCGGTCGCGCCGCACAAGGTGCAGGGCTATTCGATCGTGACGCTGTCGCTGAAGCCGGTCGGTGGCCCTCCGGGCGATGCCACCGCCGAACAGATGGACGCGGTCGCCGATCTTGCCGACAAATATTCGTTCGGCGAGATCCGCGTCGGCCACGAGCAGAACCTGGCGCTGCCGCACGTCGCCAAGCGCGACCTGCCGCAGCTGTTCAAGGCGCTCGATCGCCTCGGCCTCGCGACGCCGAACGTCAACCTCGTCACCGACATCATCGCCTGCCCGGGGCTGGATTACTGCTCGCTGGCCAATGCGCGCTCGATCCCGATCGCGCAGGAGCTGACGCGCCGTTTCGCCAACCACGACACCGCCGACCTGATCGGCCGGCTGCACATCAACATCTCCGGCTGCATCAATGCCTGCGGCCATCACCATGTCGGCCACATCGGCATTCTCGGTGTCGAGAAGAACGGCGAGGAATTCTACCAGATCACGATCGGGGGCCGCGCCGACGAGAACGCGCAGTTGGGCACCTTGATCGGCCCGGCCGTTCCCTATGCGGAAGTCGCCGACGTGATCGAAGACATTGTCGAAGCCTATCTCGCGCTGCGCGACCGTCCCGAGGAATTGTTCGTCGATACGGTGAAGCGTCTGGGCGTCGAGCCTATCAGGGAGCGGGTCTATGCCACTCGTTAAGCAGGGAAGAATCACCACCGATCTGTTCGTGCATGTCGCCGACGGCGCCGAGCTGCCGGGCGACGGCGCGGTGCTGGTGAGCGCCGAGCGCTTTCTCGCCGATCCGGAGGCGCTGCTGCGCCGTCCCGGCAAGCTAGGGGTGATCTGGCCGAACAACCGCAACCTCGACGATCTCGTGCCGCATCTTGATCGGCTGGCCTCGGTCGCGCTGGTGTTTCCGACCTTCCGCGACGGCCGCGCCTACAGCCAGGCCCGCCTGCTGCGCGAGCGTTACGGCTATGACGGCGAGCTGCGCGCCACCGGCCAGATCCTGCGCGATCAGTTCGTGTTCATGACGCGCGCCGGCTTCGACGCCTTCGAGGTGAAGAAGGATGCCGATGCCGACGCGTTTGCCGCGACCATGAAGCGCTATTCGGTGTTCTACCAGCCGACCGGCGACGGCCGCGTCACCGCACTCAACCGCCGCATGCAGCTGCGTCACTCGGAGAGCGCCGGCCAGTGAGCACGCTTGCACCAGAGCTCGCAGTGGCGCCGGCCGCATTGCCCGCGGCCGATGCGCTCGATCGCGCGCTGCGCACGGCCTCACCCGCCGAGGTGATCGCGGCCGCGGTCAAGACGCTCGGCCGCGAGAAGGTGGCGCTCGTGTCGTCGTTCGGTACTGAATCCGCCGCGCTGCTCAAGGTGATGGCGGACGTCGATCCGGCGATCCCGGTGGTGTTTCTCGATACCGGCTGGCTGTTCGAGGAGACGCTGGCTTATCGTGACACTTTGATAGCCGCACTCGGCCTCACCGATGTGCGTTCGATCAAGCCCGATGAGGAAGCGCTGTCGCGCCAGGATCCGGACCGCGAATTGTGGTTCACCGATCCCGACGCCTGTTGCCGCATCCGCAAGGTCGAGCCGCTGGCGCGCGCGCTGAAGCCGTTCGCCGGCTGGATCAACGGCCGCAAGCGTTTCCAGGGCGGTGTCCGCGCCGACATCCCGGTTGTCGAGGATGACGGCGTCAGGCTGAAATTCAATCCGTTCGCCAATGTCTCCCGCGAGGAGATCGAGGCGATCTACACGCTCGGCAAGCTGCCGCCGCATCCACTTGTCGCATCGGGATATCAGTCGGTCGGGTGTATGCCTTGCAGCAGCCGGTCCGCTGCCGGCGAGGATGCGCGCGACGGCCGCTGGCGCGGCCGGGCCAAGACTGAATGCGGCATCCATACAATGAAGATGTCATAGGGCATGGAGCAGGGCGCTCGATCGCGATGACGGTTCATCGCGATTTGGCGACGCGACAAAGCCTTCGCAGTGCGGCGACTTCGTAGCACAAGCGCGCTGCGCCGCCGAAAACAAAGAAAACCGGTTTCGTTGACTTAAGACCACTTCGCCGTGAGTTATGTCTTGCGTGTTCCCTGACATTTCTCAGGTTGAATGGAGACAGAAATGATCCGTCGTATCCTGCCGCTGGTCGCGGGACTGTTGTGGGCGAGCTCGGCCGTTGCGGCCGACTACTCGCTGCTGAACGTGTCCTACGATCCGACGCGCGAGCTCTATGTCGATTTCAACAAAGCGTTCGCCGCGGCCTATCAGAAGGAAACCGGCAAGAGCGTCGAGATCAAGCAGTCGCATGGCGGCTCGGGTTCGCAGGCGCGCTCGGTGATCGACGGATTGCAGGCCGATGTCGTCACGCTGGCGCTTGCCTATGACATCGATGCGATCGCGGGCAAGGGCCTGATCGCCGCCGACTGGCAGAAGCGGCTGCCGCTCAATGCCTCGCCCTACACCTCGACCATCGTGTTCCTGGTGCGCAAGGGCAATCCCAAGGGCATCAAGGATTGGGACGATTTGATCAAGCCCGGCGTCAGCGTCATCACGCCGAACCCGAAGACCTCGGGCGGCGCGCGCTGGAATTATCTTGCCGCCTGGGGCTATGCGCAGAAGAAGTTCGGCTCGGCCGACAAGGCGAAGAAATTCGTCGCCGATCTCTATCAGAACGTCCCGGTGCTCGACACCGGCGCGCGCGGCTCGACCGTCACCTTCGTCGAGCGCGGCGTCGGCGACGTGCTGCTGGCATGGGAGAACGAAGCCTTTCTGGCGCTGCGCGAATTCGGCGCGGACAAGTTCGAGATCGTGGCCCCGCCGCAGTCGATCCTCGCCGAGCCGCCGGTCGCCGTGGTCGACAAGGTGACCGACAAGAAGGGCACCCGGGCGGTCGCCGAAGCCTATCTGAAGTACTGGTACACCAAGGAAGGTCAGGAGATCGCCGCGCGCAACTCCTACCGGCCGCGCGATCCCGAGATCGCCAAGGAGTACGAAAAATCCTTCGCCAAGGTTGAACTTTTCACCATCGACGACGTTTTTGGTGGTTGGACCAAGGCGCAGAAGGAGCACTTCGCCGAGGGCGGCATCTTCGATCAGATTTACAAGAACTGATCGGATTATCAGGGGGATATGTGAGCACAGCGGTTGCACGGCGCAGTACCCTGCCGGGGTTCGGTCTCACCATGGGACTGACCCTGACATGGCTCTCCGTTATCATCCTGATTCCGCTGGCCGCGCTGTTCCTCAAGACGTTCGAGCTCAGCCTCGACCAGTTCTGGGGCATCATCACCAGCCGCCGCACCCTGAATGCCCTGAAGATTTCGTTTGGGCTTTCGTTTGCGGCCGCCTGCGTCAACCTGGTGATGGGCACCATCATCGTCTGGGCGCTGGTGCGCTACCGCTTTCCGGGCCGGCGGCTGTTCGACGCCATCGTCGATATTCCCTTTGCCTTGCCGACGGCGGTCGCCGGCGTCGCGCTGACGCAGCTGTTCGCCCAGAAGGGCTGGCTCGGCGCGCCGCTCGCCGAGCTCGGCATCAAGGTCGCGTTCACGCCGATCGGCATCTTCATCGCGATGATCTTCATCGGCATTCCGTTCGTGGTGCGTACGGTACAGCCGGTGCTGATCGATCTCGATCCCGAGATCGAGGAGGCGGCGGCGAGCCTGGGCGCCAATCGCTGGCACACCGTGTTTCGCGTCATCCTACCGAGTTTGATCCCGGCGCTGCTCACCGGCTTTGCGCTGGCCTTTGCCCGCGCCATCGGTGAATACGGGTCGGTGATCTTCATCGCGGGCAATCTGCCCAATGTCTCCGAGATCGCGCCGCTGCTGATCGTGATCCGGCTGTCGGAATTCCGCTATGCCGATGCCACCGCGATCGCGGTCGTGATGCTGGTGGCCTCGTTCCTGATCATCTTCCTGATCAACCGGCTGCAGCGCTGGGCGCAAGCCCGCATCCCCGTGCATTGAGGTCTTGAGAGATGTCGATGCAGACGGGATTGGTGACCTCGACCACGCAACTGCGGACCTACGCACCCGCGACCGATGTCAGCGTGGCGGCGCCGGCGCCGCGGCTCGAGATCGCGCGCGCGGAGCCGGGGACGGCGCAGCGCAATTTGCGCACCGAGCCCGGCCCGGTCCGCTTGATCATCATCGCGCTCGCGATCGCCTTCCTCAGCATCTTCGTCGTGCTGCCGCTGGTCGTGGTGTTTGCGTCGGCCTTCTCGAAGGGGATCGGCGCCTATCTCGCGGCGCTGGCGGAGCCCGAGGCGCTCGCCGCCATCAAGCTGACGCTCTTGATCGCCGCGATCTCGGTCACGCTCAACCTCGTGTTCGGCGTGATCGCGGCCTGGGCGATCTCGAAGTTCGAGTTCACCGGCAAGACTTTCCTGATCACGCTGATCGACCTGCCGTTCTCGGTCTCGCCGGTGATTTCGGGCCTGGTCTTCGTGCTGCTGTTCGGCGCGCAGGGCTATTTCGGGCCGTGGCTGCAGGCGCATAACGTCCACATCCTGTTCGCGGTGCCCGGCATCGCGCTGGCGACGATCTTCGTCACTTTCCCCTTCGTGGCGCGCGCGCTGATCCCGCTGATGCAGGAGCAGGGCACCCAGGAAGAGGAGGCGGCGATCTCGCTCGGCGCCTCCGGCCTGCAGACCTTCTTCCGCGTCACGCTGCCCAATATCAAATGGGGCCTGCTGTACGGCGTCCTGCTCTGCAACGCGCGCGCGATGGGCGAGTTCGGCGCGGTGTCGGTCGTCTCCGGCCACATCCGCGGCGAGACCAACACGATGCCGCTCTTGGTCGAAATTCTCTACAACGAATACCAGTTCGTCGCCTCGTTCGCGATCGCGTCGCTGCTCGCGATGCTGGCACTGATCACCCTGGTGGCGAAAACCGTTCTCGAGCGGCGGCTCGACGAGGCAGAGGTGCCCGATGGCGATTGAAGTCAAGAATATCGTAAAGACGTTCGGCAGCTTCGCCGCGCTCGACAATGTCGATCTCAAGGTCGCCGACGGCGAGTTGCTGGCCCTGCTCGGTCCATCGGGTTCCGGCAAGACGACGCTGCTGCGCATCATCGCAGGCCTGGACTGGCCTGACTCGGGCGAGGTCGCGATCGACGGCGAGAATGCGCTCTCGCGCGGCGCCAGCGAGCGCCAGGTCGGCTTTGTGTTCCAGCACTACGCACTGTTCCGCCACATGACGGTGTTCGAGAACGTCGCCTTCGGCCTGCGCGTGCAGCCGCGCGCGATCCGCAAGGACGAGGCGACGATCCGTGCTCGCGTCAAGGAGTTGCTCGACCTGGTGCAGCTCGATTGGCTGGCCAACCGCTATCCCAGCCAATTGTCCGGCGGCCAGCGCCAGCGCATCGCGCTGGCGCGCGCGCTCGCGATCGAGCCGCGGATCCTCCTGCTCGACGAGCCGTTCGGCGCGCTCGATGCCAAGGTGCGCAAGGAGCTCAGGCAATGGCTGCGCTCGCTGCACAACGAGATCCACGTCACCTCGATCTTCGTCACCCATGACCAGGAAGAAGCGCTCGAAGTCGCCAACCGCGTCGTGGTGATGGACAAGGGCAAGATCGAGCAGATCGGCTCGCCCGGCGAGGTCTATGACAATCCGGCGACCGCCTTCGTGCACGGCTTCATCGGCGAATCCATCGTGCTGCCGGTCGACGTCGCCGGCGATGCGGTGCGGCTGGACGGCCGTCCCCTGAACATTCCGGCTTTGGGCGCGGCGTCGGGCGCGGCAAAACTGTTCGTCCGCCGCCACGACATGGCGGTCGGCCCGGCTGGAACCGGCGCCCTGGAAGGCGCCATCCGGCATGTCCGTTCGTTCGGTCCGATCCAGCGCGCCGAGGTGACCCTGTCGGGGAGCGAGGGCAAGACCGTGATCGAGATCGACGCCCCCCGCGACCGCGAGCTCCAGGCCGGCGAAATCGTCTCCCTGCAGCCCCGCCGCTACCGGATCTTTGCCGCCCAGGAGTAGGCATCCAACCGCTCGATCCGACCTCCCCTTGAAAAGGGGAGGTCGCTTTGCTCGCCAGAGCAAAGCGGGTGGGGATCTGCTCTCTCCGCATACACCGTCACCCGTGGCTGACCCCCATCCCGACCTTCCCCCTTTCAGGGGGAAGGGGAAGACCCGTAGCTCGGATGCACAGCAGCGAAATCCGGGGCTTCGTTCCGCGGATGGGCTGTCCCGGATTACGCTTCGCTTCATCCGGGCTACCAGGCCAACAATCTCACCTGTCATTCCGGGACGGTCCGCAGGACCGAACCCGGAATCTCGAGATTCCGGGTTCGATGCTACCGCATCGCCCCGGAATGACGGCGTTTTGTGTGGCCAAAAGTTAGCCCCTGTTCACCATTCAGCCACGGTTGGTATGCAACAACGGCGGGCCAACCTTGGGGGTTCTCAAAAGTGAAACGGACGACGGTCGCCCTGTTCGGGCTTCTGGTGCTTGCCGGCTGCGCCGCCGACACCAAACTCCCGGAAGAACCGACCATGTATCTCAACATGGCACAGCCCGGCGCGGTGCTGGATAGCCAGGCCGCCGCAATCATGTTCTCGCAGTACCGCCAGAACAATGGTCTTGGGACTGTGGTGGTGGATCCGGACCTGACCAAGCTCGCCGAGCAGCAATCGCAGGCGATGGCCGCCCGCAACAAGATGGACCACGACGTGAAGGCCCCGCTCGGCAAGCGGCTGCAGGCCGGGGGCTATCCTGCGACGGTGGCGGTCGAGAACATCTCGGCCGGCTATCACACGCTTGCCGAAGCCTTTTCGGGCTGGCGCGATTCACCGCCGCACAAGGCCAATATGCTGAAGGGCGGTGTCACAAAAATGGGCATCGCGGCGGTCTATGCACCCAACACCAAGTACAAGGTGTTCTGGACGCTCATTTTGGCGGCAACCTGATCTCGATAAATTCCGCGTGATCTGGAGCATGATCCGGAAAAGTGTGAGGCGGTTTTCCCTGCGACAAACGCGAAGCGTTTGCGCGGAGATCATGCTCAAACAAAGAGCCCTGCATCTCGTTGATTGACGCCGCGGCGAACAGCGGCCACGGTGCGCCGTTCTCGTTGTTTGCAGCCCCAACGGTTACGAATGGATACTTCGGATTCCGCGCCGGCCTCGACGCCCGCGCAAGCGCAACGCGTCCTGGTTCTTCAGGGCGGCGGCGCGCTCGGCTCCTATCAGGCCGGCGCCTTTCAGGCGCTCTGTCACGCAGGCTTCGAGCCGGAATGGATCGCCGGCATCTCGATCGGCGCCATCAACGCCGCGATCATCGCCGGCAACGAGCCGGCCGAGCGCGTGCCGCGGTTGAAGGAATTCTGGGAGATGGTGTCGGCGCCGGTGCCGTGGAATCCGGTCTCGAAGCATGAACGCGCCCGCTCGCTGTTCAACGAGACCAGCGCCGCCATCATCGCGACCTTCGGCGTGCCCGGCTTCTTCACGCCGCGGATTCCGCCGGCGCCGCTGTGGCCGCCCGGCAGCTCGCAATCGCTGAGCTATTACGACACCGCGCCCCTGAAGAAGACGCTGGAGCGCCTGGTTGATTTCGACCGCATCAACGATCTGAAGACGCGCCTGTCGGTCGGCGCGGTCAGCGTCACCTCGGGCAATTTCCGCTATTTCGACAATTACGAGTTCAGGAAGCTCGGCAAGAAGATAGGTCCCGAGCACATCATGGCCTCGGGCGCGCTGCCGCCGGGCTTTCCGTCCGTCGTCATCGAGGGCGAGCATTACTGGGACGGCGGCATCGCCTCCAACACCCCGCTCGACTTCGTGCTCGACGAGGAGACCAGCCGCGATCTCCTGATCTTCCAGGTCGATCTGTTCAGCGCGCGCGGGCCGTTGCCGGAGACGCTGCTGGAGGCCGCCGAGCGCGAAAAGGACATCCGCTATTCCAGCCGGACGCGGATGAACACCGACAAGAACAGGCAGATCCACAACGCCCGCATGGCGGTGCGTGACCTGATCGGCAAGCTGCCCGATTACCTGAAGAACGATCCGTCGGTGGAGCTGCTGCGCAAGGCGTCCAAGGAGAACACCGTCACGGTGGTTCACCTGATCTACAAGAGCAAGAACTACGAGAGCTCCTCGAAGGACTACGACTTCTCCCATGTTGCGATGGTCGAGCACTGGGGCGCGGGCGTCCGCGACGTGCATTTGTCGATGCGTCACAAAGAATGGCTAGAACGGACGCAGTCCGGGGAGACCATGGTGACTTACGATCTCACGGGGGATGAACCCACACCCCCCGCAAGCAAATAGGAGCGACCGATAATGGGTACGTTGACAGGCAAGACCGCCGTTGTGACCGGCTCGACCAGCGGCATCGGATTGGCGATCGCGCGCGCCTTCGCGGGTGCCGGCGCCAATATCGTTCTCAACGGCATGGGCGTTCCGGCCGATATCGAGAAGGAGCGTTCCGGCATCGAGACCGACTTCAAGGTCAAGGCCGTGCATTCGCCGGCCGACATGACCAAGCCGGCCGAGATCGCCGACATGATTGCGCTCGGCGAGAAGACCTTCGGTTCGGTCGATATCCTCGTCAACAATGCCGGCATCCAGTTCGTGTCGCCGATCGAGGAATTCCCGCCGGAGAAGTGGGAAGCGATCATCGCGATCAATCTGTCGTCGGCGTTCTACGGCATCCGCGCCGCGGTGCCCGGCATGAAGAAGCGCGGCTGGGGCCGCATCATCAACACCGCCTCGGCCCACTCGCTGGTCGCTTCGCCCTTCAAGTCGGCCTATGTCTCGGCCAAGCACGGCATTGCCGGCCTCACCAAGACGGTGGCGCTGGAGCTCGCGCAGCACAAGATCACCTGCAACTGCATCAGCCCGGGCTATGTCTGGACCCCGCTGGTCGAGCACCAGATTCCGGAGACCATGAAGGCGCGCAACATGACCAAGGAGCAGGTCATCAAGGACGTGCTGCTCGCCGCGCAGCCGACTAAGGAGTTCGTGACCTCCGATCAGGTCGCAGCGCTCGCGCTGTTCCTGTGCAGCGACGATGCCGCGCAGATCACCGGCTCCAACTACTCGATCGACGGCGGCTGGACCGCGGAGTAATTTTCCGACGGGATTTGGCGGCCTAAGAACAAGCCGGCCCTGATTGGATCAGGGCCGGCTTTTGTTTTGAGGCCGCGAGCCAGGGTGGACGACATCGCAGGCGGTGCGCATGTCGGCGTCGTCGCCATCGCCTGGAGCCATCCCTTTCGGCAAATTTTCGCAACTTTTTCCGATCGGATTCAGGACGATTTGGCACGCCGTGAGATGATGGCATGGGCATTCGTGGCGAGGAGCAAATCGGATGGAGCAGCGGCAGCCATATGACGAGGTGATGGGCAAATCGGATTCCGAGCTTCGGCCCACCTCCCAGCTACGGCTCAAGGGCCAGGTGGTCCTCGCCGGGAGCGCCGGTTACGACGAGGCGCGCAGGGTCTGGAACGGTGCCGTCGACAGGCGGCCGGCCATGATCGCCTACTGCGCGGATACCCGGGACGTGGTCGAGGCTGTGACGTTCGCGCGGTCCCGCACGTTCCCGGTGGCCGTTCGCAGCGGAGGCCACAATGTCGCTGGCCTCTCGGTCTGTGACGGCGGCATGGTCATCGACCTGTCGCGGATGAAACGCATCGATGTTGATCCGGTCCGGCGCACCGCGCGCGCGGAGGCCGGCCTCGATCTCGGCGAATTCGATCGGGCCACGCAGGCGCACGGCCTCGCGACCACCATGGGGGTCAACAGCGACACCGGCATCGCCGGGCTGACGCTTGGCGGCGGCTTCGGCAAGCTCGGGCGAAAATACGGGTTGACCTGCGACAACCTGATTGCCGCCGAAGTGGTGACGGCCGAGGGAGGGGTCATAAGGGCCAGCGCGACCGAACACCCCGACCTGCACTGGGGCTTGAAAGGCGGCGGCGGCAATTTCGGCATCGTGACTGCGTTCGAATACCAGTTGCATCCGATCGGCACGTCGTTGCCCGTCGCGTCAACGCTTTATCCTTACGATCAGGCGCGCGAGGCCATGCAGTTCTACGATGAATTCGCCCGAAACGCTGCCGACGAGGTCAACGTCGATGCGGCCCTTGTGACGCTGCCGTCGGGCGACCGGTTCTTCAACATCTCCGGTTGTTACGTCGGCTCGCATCATGACGGTGAGCGCGCGCTTTCGCCGATCGTCAAGTTCGGCTCGCCCGTCGAGACGCGCCTCGCAACCGTGCCCTATCTCGAGATTCAGTCGGGTGGCGATGCCCTGTTTCCGCGGGGACGCCGCTATTACTGGAAGGCGCAGTTCCTGCGCGAGATCGGTGCGGGCGCGATCGACGCGCTGCTCGACGCCTATGCGAGAGCCCCCAACACCTCGTCCTTGCTGGTCCTCCAGCATGTCGGCGGCGCGATTGCACGGGTTCCGGTATCGAACTCGCCCTACGCAAACCGCGATGCGGCGTTCGACTGCTTCCCGGTCGCGATCTGGGACGATCCGGCCGGTGACGAGGCGAACATGCGTTGGGCGCGCGAACTGTGGAGCGCCGTCAGGCCCTATTCGACCGGCGGCGTCTATGCCAACAACCTGGGGGATGAGGGCGAAGACCGGGTGCGCGACGCCTATGGCGAAAATTACGCACGTCTCGTCGCGCTCAAGAACAAGTACGATCCGACGAATTTCTTCCGCCTGAACCAGAACATCAAGCCGACGACATAGTTCTGGGCATCGGAGAAAATCCAAATGCGAAGCCGCTGGACCATTCTTGCTGCTCTGTTCGTCGCTCGTGCCACCATCGCCTTTCAGTTTCAGAGCGTCGCGGCCATCGCGCCGCAGCTCAGCCAGGGTCTGGGCGCGAGCCTCGCCGATATCGGCGTTCTGATCGGGCTCTACTTTGCGCCGGGCGCCTTGCTTGCCTTGCCTGGCGGCGCGATCGGCCGTCGCTATGGCGACAAGGTGGTGGTCCTTGCCGGTCTCCTGATGATGCTGGCGGGCGAACTGCTGATGACCACGTCAACGTCGTGGAGCGTGCAGATCGCGGGCCGACTGACTGCCGGCATCGGCGGCGTCCTCCTGAACGTTCTGATGACCAAGATGGTCGCGGACTGGTTTACCGGCCGGGAAATCGCCACCGCGATGGCCATTTTCATCAACTCATGGCCGGCCGGCATCGCAGTCGCTCTCATGCTGTTGCCGGCAATCGGAGCCACGCTCGGACTCCATGCCGTCAATCTTGCCGTCGCCGGGGTGATCCTGGTCGGTCTCGGCCTCATCGCTCTGGTTTATCGCGCGCCGGATGCGGCCGTCGCGGTTGAAGGCGAGCACAGCAGCCTGACCGCCGACACGATCTGCGCCGTGATTGCCGCCGGCCTGATCTGGTGCCTCTACAACATCGGTTTTGCGATGATCTTCAGTTTCGGTCCGTCGATGCTTGTCGAGCAAGGCTGGTCCGGCGCCGCAGCCGGATCGACCATCAGTATCGTGCTCTGGCTCGCCGCCTTTTCGGTGCCCTTGGGCGGCTTCCTCGCCGATCGGACCAGGCGCGGCGAGGTGATCCTGGTCACGGGCTGCATCGCCTTCGCGCTCCTGACACTGCTCCTGTCGCGCAGCGGCACGGTGCTTCCCGTCGTCATCGCTCTTGGAATCCTCTGCGGCCTGCCTGCCGGTCCGATCATGAGCCTGCCTGCGCGTGTGCTCGAGCAGAAGACGCGGCCGATCGGAATGGGAATATTCTACACCGTCTTCTACGCCGGCATGCTGGCGGGACCTGCGATCGGAGGAAAGCTCTCCACCGCGGTCGGCTCCGCCAGCGCGGCGCTCGACTTCGGCGCCGCCGTGCTCCTGGCTTGCCCGGCCGTGCTGTGGTTCTTCCGCCGCATGGTTGCCGGCCACTCTTGGAGGCAGGCGGACATCAGGCGCGCCTGACAGGCGCAAGGCTGAACGCGGTCAGGCAGGTTTTCCAGTCCGGCGGCGGTCATGCCACCGCCGCTTGCCGAATGCCAGCACGTGCAGCCCGAGGCGCGAGCGCACCACATAGAACAAGAGGATCGTCTCGAAGGTCAGCGACAGCGAGGTCGACGCGGCGGCGCCCATGCCGCCGTAGCGGGGGACGAGGGCGATGCAGAGCCCGACATTCATCAGGAACGACACCGCATAGGCGATGGCGCAGATGCTCTGGTGGCCGAGCATGTTCAACAGCCGCTCCACCGGGCCGATCGCCGAGCGGACCACGAGCCCGATCGCGGCGACGAACATGATGCTGTAGCCGTCGACGAATTTCGGGCCGAACAGCCACAGCAGCGGCTTGCCGAACGCCAGCAGGGCGACGGTCGCGAGCAGCGAGGGCCAGAACGTCCAGCTGATGGCGTGCGCGACATAGGCCGACAGCCGGTCCTTGTCGCCGAGCGCATTGTATTCGGCGAAGCGGTGCGCCGTGGTCGCGGCCATCGCGTAGTGCACGAACGACACCAGCGCCAGCGTCTTCACCACGGCGAAATAGATGCCGACCTCCTCGGACGAGCGGAATTGCTGCAGCATCAGCACGTCGGTGTAGCCGAGCAGCAGATAGAAGCTCTCGACCAGCATGATCGGCAGCGAGATCGCGAACCAGCCTTTGACGTCGTAGCTCCTCTCGCCCACCCCGAGATGGGCGGTGAGGCGGCGGTTGAGCACGACCATCTGGCCGATCGCCGCGATGTACACCGCGGCGGCGCTCGCGATCATCGCCGCGGTGGCGCCGAGATTGAGGCCGAGCGCCAGCGCGCCGGCGGTCAGCGCGATGATCAGCCCCTGCCGCACGATGAACTGCGGCATCAGGCCGAGTTGCATCCAGTCATGCGCGCGCGAGATGCCGTCCTGGGTGTTGGCGACGACGAAGGGCGGCAAGGTCAGGCAGCCGATGTAGAGCGGCACCACCGCGTTGGGATCGATCCAGGGCGAGGCGAGGTGGATCACGCCGGCGAGCAGCAGCGCGACCATGCTGGACGTCGCAAGCACCACCCAGCGGCCGCCGGAGAGGAAGCCGCGCAGCGCCGCAAGGTCGCCGCGCGCGCGGTATTCCGGAATGATCTTCTGCGCGGAGGGCGCGATGCCGAAATCCATGGTGCTGCCGAGCAGCAGCACCCAGGTCCAGACATAGACATAGATGCCGTAATCCGAGCCGCTCATCCAGCGCGCCAGCAGGATCTGCGCGAGATAGGCGATGGCGGCGCTGATGACGCGGATGGCGAAGATCATGCCGGCGAGGCGCTTGGTGACCGACGCTTCCTTGGTGCCGCCGAGCGCGCGCGCGGCGAGCCCTCGCAGGCGTGCGGCCCGGCCCAATGGCGCAGAGGTTGCGGATTGTGTCTCCATCACAGCCAAGGCGGAAAAATTCCTAAAGCGCCGCGAGGCGGCAATGGCCCCGATCTATCAACGAAACGTTAAGATTGGGTTGGGTGACTGCACCCCTACGGCGTCGTCCCGGGGCAGTGCGAAGCACTGAACCTCAGGTGCGCAATTGCGCACCGGGGGAGCTCGAGATTCCGGGTTCGATGCGCTGCATTGCCCCGGAATGACCCTACGGCTCAATTCAAATTGATATTGAATTCGTAGCTTTTGTCGCCGCCGACCAGCGTCAGCTTCAGCGCGGCGCCGTCGGCCTTGGCGCCGGGCGGCAGGCCGTCAAGCTCGAAAGAGAAGCGCTTCACGCCCGGCGGCGCGTGTTCGACGAGCTTGGGCACCGGCAGCGCCCAGTCGGGCGTCGGCCCCTCGACGAACAGGCTGAGGTCCTTACTCTCGGGCGCGCTGACATCGACCAGCACGCTATTCTTACCGTCGCGCTTGACGTCGCGGATCGAAAACGGGATGGGGTCGCCGATATTGGCGGGCTTCGGCACCGCGTTGAGCGCTTCCGACAGCGCGGCGTCCTCGGTCGATGCGACGCTCGCGAACGCCAGCTCGGCCTTCGCCTCCACCGGCACGCACAGCTTCTCGCACACGGCGTAGTTGATGTCGGCGCGCAGCACCAGCGGCTTGTCGGGATTCTTCGCCACGATGCGCAGCGGCAGCACCACCTGGTGCTTGTAGCCGAGCGAGGTGCCGCCGGCGCCGTCGTCGAATTGCCGCGGCGCCGGCCACATCACGGTGACCGCCTCGACGTTATCCGACCTGGAGAAATCGAACCGCGGCGGCACGCCGGAATCGCCGGGCGTCCGCCAATAGGTCTTCCAGCCGTCCTGCAACTGGAACGCAATGCCGCCAAGCAGCACCGCGCCGCTGCGCGATCCGGCGAGCAGCCGCACCGCCGAATGCGTGTCCTGTTGCCACGGCGAGGCGTCGTCGGCGCGAACCTCCGTTGCCATACATGCGACGGAAAACAGGGCGGCAACGCCAAATGCGGCACGCAAGGGAACTATGACGATCATGAGACGTCTTTACCTGCAACTTTCGGTGCAAACCATTGAATTGCTTGTGATGCATCGCCGCACGGCGGTCGATGGTTGATTGACAGAACCGCCACCCGATATCAGGATGTCAAATCAGCAGGAAAGGCCTTTGCGGATGCGCCCTGAAGGCAAAACAGGCAAGACTCGAAAGACCGCCGCCGGCAGGAGCCCGGCCGTCGGTGCCCATGCCGCCGAAGGCGGCTATCTCGACGGCCAGATGCTGATCGCGATGCCTGTCATGAACGACCCCCGCTTCGAACGCTCCGTAATCTACATGTGCGCGCATTCCTCCGAGGGCGCGATGGGCATCATCGTCAACCGTCCCGCCGGCAGCATCGATTTCCCCGGGCTCCTCGTGCAGCTCGACATCATCGAGAAGTCGGACCGGATCACGCTGCCCGAGAATGCCGAGATGATGAAGGTGATGAAGGGCGGGCCGGTCGACACCGGCCGCGGCTTCGTGCTGCATTCCAGCGACTTCTACATTCAGGATGCGACACTGAACATCGACGACGGCATCTCGCTCACCGCGACCGTCGATATCCTGAAAGCGATCGCCAAGGGCGCCGGCCCCAAGCACGCGATCCTCGCGCTCGGCTATGCCGGCTGGGCGCCGGGCCAGCTCGAGAACGAGATCCAGCACAATGGCTGGCTGCATTGCGACGCCGATCCGGAGCTGATCTTCGGTACCGACGTCGACGAGAAATACGCGCGCGCCTTGCGCAAGATCGGCATCGAGGCCGGCATGCTGTCGAACGACGCGGGCCACGCGTAGCGCCCCGCCCACAGTGTCGTCCCTGCGAAAGCAGGGACCCATAACCACAGGACGCGCGGATGGAGCGAGCTGGGGCCACAGCGCCGCACAATAATGGCGCCCTGTGGTTATGGGTCCCGGGTCGCGCTTCGCTTGCCCGGGACGACGGCTGTGGGGTTGGCTACGACAGCGGTGAGTGGGGCTACGATGGCGGCGCTAGCTACTCCGCCGCTTCCTGCGCGACCGTCGGCTGGGTGCCCGCGACCGTGGCGCGGCGCATGTCACGGGGCTGCGACTGGTCGTAGTGGCGGACGCGGTGCACGGTCTGGCGGTTGTCCCACATCACGAGGTCATGCACCGTCCATTTGTGCACATAGACGAACTCGGGCTGCGTCGCGTGCTCGGTGAGGTCGCGCAGCAGCAGCCGCGCCTCCGGCATGCTCATGCCCCTGATGGCGCCGGCGTGCGAGGACAGATACAGCGACTTGCGGCCGTGCACCGGATGCGTCCGCACCAGGCGCTGCAGCACCGGCTTGAACATCTGCTTCTCCTCGTCGGTGTAGTCGAGGAAGCCGAGCGAGCCGCGCGAATACATCAGCGAGTGTTCGCAGATCATGTCCTCGAGCTCGGCCTTGGTCTCGTCGTCGAGCGCGTCATAGGCGGCGCGCATGTCGGCGAATTCGGTGTTGCCGCCCTTCGGGTTCACCACGCGCGCCGACAACAGCGAGAATTTCGCCGGGATCGGCCGGAACGAGCTGTCGGAGTGCCACAGGCAGTTGCCGAGGTTGAACAGGTGGGTGCGGTGATCCTTCGGCAGCGGTTTGCCGTCCTTGCCGAGATTGGAGACGTCGTTGAGCCCTGCGGAGAGACGATAGTCCTCCTTCTTCGCCACGGTGCCGCCGCGCGCATCTTCGCGCTCGCCGAAGTTCAGCGCGAATGCCATCTGCTGCTCGTCGGTGATGTCCTGGCCGTGGAACACGAGCACGGCGTATTTGTCCATGCCGGCCTCGATGTCGATCGCTTCCTGCTTCGTCAGCGGCTTGCGCAGATCGACGCCGGAGACCTCGCCGACGAAGTGCTTGTGAAGCTGCCGGATCAGGACCGTCATTGGCGTATCTCCCCGTCTGTCGCGGGCGGTTTTCCCGCTTCGTTTGACGGGAAGGCTACTCACCACGCGCGCGCTGTCAACGCTTCGCGGCCGCGCGCGGATCAGGCATTCCGCGCCATCAACCCGCCGTCGACCGGAATCACGGCGCCGGTCAGGAACGACGCCGCGGGCAGGCACAGGCTCAGCGTCATGTGCGCGACCTCTTCCGGATCGCCGTAACGGGCGAGCGCGGTGCGGCGCTTGGCGTAGAGCGTCTTGTGCTCCTCGGAAATGCGGTCGGTGATCGCGGTGCGGATCGGGCCCGGGCAGATGCAGTTCACGGTGATGCCTTCGCGTCCCAGTTCCACCGCGAGCGAGCGCGTCAGGCTGGTGACGCCGCCTTTCGCCGCGGAGTAGGGGCTGTGCAGCGCGGTCGCGCCGAGCGCCTCGGTCGAGGCGATGTTGACGATGCGCGGCGAGCGCGACTTGCGCAGGTATGGCAGTGCCGCGCGGATGATGCGCGGATGTGCCGTCAGCATCACCGCGATGCCCTTGGCCCAGGCGTCCTCGTAAGCGGGATCGTCGATCGGCACGCGCACCGAGATGCCGGCATTGTTGACGATGATGTCGAGCCCGCCGAAATGCGCGGCGACGTCGTTGACGACTTTGGTGATGGCGTCGCGATCGCCGACGTCGAGCGTCCAGGCCTTCGCCGAGCCGCCGCTTGCCGAAATCTCCTTCGCCACCGCCTGCGTGCCTTCTTCGGTCAGGTCGGTGACCGCGACATTGGCGCCTTCATCGGCGAACACCCGCGCGGTGGCGCGGCCCATGCCGCTGGCGGCGCCGGTGACGAGAACGGTGAGGCCCTTCACCGAACGGCTGAGCTGCTTGTATTCGGACATGACGGACCCCCCGTTGATTTTTTGCGTTGTGAGAGACGGCAACGCTGGCACCGATCGCAAGATACGTCAAACCAGCGACCCGATATCGGCATGCGCGCAGCGCGTTAACGCAAGTTTCCCGGTTGGCTTTCCGAAAAGGATCATGCTCAATCAAGACAACAGCACGAGAGAGGAACGCGCGATGAACGAGCTCAATTTCGGCGGCAAGCAAATATTGGTGGTCGGCGGCTCCAGCGGCATCGGCAACGGCATCGCGCAGGCGTTCCGCGCCAGGGGCGCGCGCGTCGCGATCTGCGGTACGCGCGCGCAGGCGAGCGATTATTCCACCGAGGAAGGCTCGCATCTCGAGGGCCTCGCCTACGCGCAGCTCGATGTCAGCAACCCGCAGGCGATCGAGGCCTTCAAGCCGTCGTTCGACCGGCTCGACGTGCTGGTGCTGGCGCAGGGCGCGGTGATTTACCGCCGCGGGGAATTCGAGATGGAGGGTTTTCGCAAGGTGCTCGAGGTCAACCTGATGAGCCTGATGGCCTGCGCGACCAAATTCCACACGATGCTTAGCGCAGCCAAGGGCTCGCTGATCATCGTGAGCTCGACCGCGGCCTATCATTCCACCATGGGCAATCCGGCCTACAACGCCTCGAAGACCGGCGCCGTCGGGCTGACGCGCACGCTCGGCGAGACCTGGGCGGAGAACGGCATCCGCGTCAACGGCATCGCGCCCGGCCTCGTCGACACCAAGATGACCAAGGCGACGACCGCAAATCCGAAGCGTCTCGAAGGCGCGCTCGAGCGCATTCCGCTGAAGCGTCTCGGCACACCCGCCGACATGGCCGGCGCCGCGTTGTTCCTGGCCTCGCCGCTCGCCTCCTACATCGTCGGCCAGACCATCGTCGTCGACGGTGGGCTGATCCTCTAGAGCATGATCCGGAACAGCGTGACGCGGTTTTCCCTCGCGACAAACGCGGGGCGTTTGCGCGGAGATCATGCTCGAATAGGGAGGCCAAAGCGCGACTATTGCGCTTTGGCGCACAGGAACCTGCGCGCCGTTTCCCGGTTAGCTCCCGGACAGATCAGGGAGCGTGACGATGGACAAGGATCGGATTTTCGGAACGGCGAAGGAGTTCGCGGGCAAGGCCGAAGGCGCGGTCGGCGATGCGACCGGCGATGCGCAGACCCAGGCCTCGGGCCGCGTGCGCGAAGCCGCAGGCTCGGTGCAGGATCTCTACGGCCAGGCCAAGGACGCCGCGCGCGACGCCGCCGACACCGCGGTCAACTACGCCAAGGACGCCTATGAGCATCGCGGCGAGACGGTTCGCAGCGGACAAAAGGCGATGGCGCATGCGGTGCAGGAGAACCCGCTGGGATCGCTGCTGATCGCCGGCGGCATCGGCTTTGCGCTCGCGCTCCTGATGACGCGCCAGCCACGCCGCCCGCCGCCGTCGCGCTGGCGCTATTACGGTTGATACCATCTCGCCCACCGTCATTGCGAGGAGCGAAGCGACGAAGCAATCCAGCCGTCCGCGCGTGCGGATCGATGGATTGCTTCGCTGAGCCTGTCATCGGGCGCGCGTTCGCGCGACCCGTTGGCTCGCAATGACGTGGATGTAGCGTCAATTCTATCGGAAGACGCGTGGCTTACTGCCACGGATTCCCCGGCACTCCGGCCCGCTGTCCGACACCGCGCGGCGGGCGCGGCGGCGGAGCGACCAGCGGGCGCTGCTGCGGCGCACCGAACCCGAACAGATCGCGCAGCCAGGGCTGTGTCTGCGGCTGCTGTTGCGGCTGGGCTTGGGTCTGGGCCGGACGGAACACACGCCTTGGCGGCTTCGGCGCGGTGATGATCGAGCCGTCGGGCGCGATCGCCGTGGTCGAGGGCGGCGGATTTGCCGGCCCGCCCGCCGGCGCGGCTGGCGTCGCCGCCGCAACCGGCACATCGCCCTTGGCCTGCTCGCGGCCCATCTCGCGGCGCGGCCAGACGAAATCATCGGCGCGGCCGGCGGGCGGCGCCAGCGCCTCGCCCTTCACCAGCGTGCGCGCGGCGAGCGCATCGACAGCGGCGGGCCGCGAGCCCGGTCCGCCGAGCAATTGATCGGTGCCGACCGTGGAGGCGACCAGCGGCAGCACCGGGCCTGCCAGCGGCCGCGGCGAGGGCTTGCCGGGCTCGGCGCTGGTATCCGGCGTCGCCGGTTCGCTCGGCAGCGCGATCGGCCCGGAGCGCACCGCGAGCAGGCGCGTCACCTCGCGCTCGACATAATGCGCGAGCTTGCGCGCGCCGGCCTTGGTGAAGAACACGCCGTCATCGGTACGCAGCTTGCGGGGCTGGCCTTCAAAGTCCGGGCCCTTCTGCATGAAGCGGCCGGCCTCGTCGACAAAGCCGTCCCAGACGTCGACATAGGTGATGCCGGCCTTGCCGGCGCCGTCGCGATAGAGCGTGTCCAGGAACAGCATGTCCGACGTGCCCTTCTGGCCGCGGATCGCGGGCAGGCCGACCCACAGCACCGGCACGCCCTTGCTCTTCAGCACGTTGATCAACTCCTCGATCTTCTTGCCGTAGAGCTCGACCCAGCGGTCGTCGCGGAATTCATAGAGGCCATTGGGCGAGCGCGCGGTCTTTTCCGGCGCGCCCTGCTGATCGTTGTCGGCGTCGTCGGCCGGCGGCTCGGCCTCGACCGGCTTGCCGTCCGTCTTGGCGGCGGCATCGGGCTTGTCGCCGGGCTTGGCCTCGGGCTTGCCGCGCGCGTCCTTTTTCTCGTCCTTCTTGTCGACCTTCTTCTCCACGACGGATTCGCGGATCGCGGTGCGATCGTTGAGGCCGAGCATCACGACGATGGCGTCGGGGTTCTCTGTGGCGAGAATGCCCTTCGCGGCCGCGGCCCAATCCGCCGGGTCGCCCTTGGGCTGATAGCGGATCAGGCCGGAGACCGTCTTGTGCTTGCGGATCACGCCCATGTCGGGCTGGTCGGAATAGGCATCCTCCAGGCCATAGCCGAGCCAGTCGGCCATGGCGTCGCCGATGACCAGCACGTTGCGCTCGGCGGCGGCCTCGCGCTTGGCCGGTGCCGGAGCACGCGAGAAATCCTCGCGCGGCCGCTGCGGCTGTGATGATTGCGGCTGCTGCTGCTGCTGGAACGGCGCGAAGAAATCGCCGCCGAACCAGCCGCCACCGCCATGCTGCGGCGGAGCGCGGCGCTGTGGTTGCGGCGGTCCGCCGCCGAAGCCGGGGAAGCCGAAGAATTGCGCCGAGGCAGGCTGGGCGATGCCGATCAACAGCGCAAGCGCCACCGTCAGCGCGGCCAGCGGACCGGCTTCGGTGAATATGCGCAGGAAGGACTTTGGCTCTCGCATCGCGTTCGGTCGCAAATGATCTGGAAGTACGTGAGCATACTAGCGGAATCGGGCCGCAAGCGGGCAGCTTTTCCACCATAAATCGGGTGCCTCCGGCCGTCGTCAAGGCAGGGGGCAAATATCGGATTTCACGGTTACTTTGGGGTGGAGGGGCGGATGTCGCCCCGACGGAACCGTGCCCCGATCTCGCTTGCGGCGGGAGGGGGAGGCAGAGCCGCAGCCCGGGTGGAGCGAAGCGTAATCCGGGACCAGAAGCCTTCTCCTTCCCCCGGAAAGGGGGAAGGTTGGGATGGGGGTCAGCCACACGCACCGTCGCTCGTGGAGAGACCCGATCCCCACCCGCTTTGCTCTCTCGAGCAAAGCGACCTCCCCTTTTCAAGGGGAGGTGAAGAGGCTTCGTAGGAGCCCTATCGCCCCCGCAGACGCTCCAGCACCTCGGAGGTGGCAAAGCCGTCGGCCGGTGCCCCGATCGAGACCTGGAAGCCGCGCAGCGCCTCGCGGGTCTGGCCGCCGAACTGGCCGTCGGGCGTGCCCTTGTAGAAGCCGCGCTGGGCGAGAAGCTGCTGCAGTTCCAGCCGTTCGGCGCGCGACAGCACCCGCTCCTGGCGCGGCCAGGGCTGCGCGAAAGGCTGGCCGCCGCGCAGGCGGTCGGCGAAATGGCCGATGGCGAGCGCATAGGCTTCCGCCGGGTTGTACTTCATGATCACCCGGAAATTCTGCAGCATCAGGAAGCCGGGCCCCTCGGCACCGGCCGGCGCCAGCAGATAGGCCTTGTCGGACGGCCGCGGGAACGGCTGGCCGCCTGGCCGCTTGAGGCCGAGATGCTCCCATTGCGACAGCGGCATCGCCTTGGCGCGGTCGGCCAGCATGTAATTGAGGCCTTGCGGCAGCACGACCTCGTAGCCCCAGCTCGCGCCGGTCTGCCAGCCGTCCTTCTTGAGATTGTTGGCGGTCGAGGCGATCAGGTCGCTCGGATTGTCGACGACGTCGCGGCGGCCGTCGCCATCGCCGTCGACGGCATAGCGCTTGAACGCGGTCGGCATGAACTGGGTCGGGCCGAACGCGCCGGCCCAGGAGCCGCGCATCTGCTCGGGCCTGAGGTCGCCGCGGTTGAGGATCTCCAGCGCCGACAGGAACTCGTCCTTGAAATAGGCCTGACGGCGGCCGATGCAGGCGAGCGTCGCGGTCGACTGCACCACGTTGCGATCACCCATCTGGGTCGAGTAGTTCGACTCGATGCCCCAGATCGCCGCGATGATGTAGCGATCGACGCCATAGGCCTTCTCGGTGGCGTCGAACTGCGGCTTGTATTTCGCAAGGACCTCGCGGCCCTTGGCGAGCCTGGTGTCGCTGACCAGGATGTCGAGATAGTCCCAGATCGCCTTGGTGAATTCCGGCTGCGAATCCATCAGGTCCATGATGCGCAGATCGGGCGTGAGGCCGGCGGTGAAGCGCTCGAAATTCTCTTGGCTGATGTTGCGTCGTGCGGCATCTGGCCACATCGCTGCGACGCAGTTCGGGAAGTCCGACGCGGCCTGGCGGATCGCCGCAGCCGTCATCAGCGGATGGCCGGAGGCGCCGTCTTCACCGCTCCATGGCGGCGCTGCGCCATCCTGTCCGGTCGCGGCCTGCGGCGGCGTCGCATTCGGTCCGGAAAAGATGCTGTCGATCAGGTTGGTCAGGCCGTTGCCCGCCGACTGGGCTTGCGTGCTGCCGGGCAGCAGCAGGGCCAGCGCGATCAGGCTCGCGCCGAAAAGCCTGGTCCTTGATGTTCCCATCGCGCGCATTTGTCGTGTGCCTGTCAAAATCGTGCTGTTCCAGAAGGCCCCGGCACGGTTTCCAATAACTTAACAAGGGCGAGATTTTGTTGCGGCCCGCATTGGCTGACGGGAACGGCGGAATTAAGCCGCACCACACATCCGCCTTTGTTGGCGGCTGCAAAACGGGGTACCAAAGGCATGATTCATTTCGTGCCGCCGTCCCACCCATTTCAAGGCTTCCGATAATCCCATGAAGATCCGCAAAGCCGTATTCCCCGTCGCCGGTCTCGGTACCCGCGTGCTGCCCGCCACCAAGGCGATGCCGAAGGAGATGCTGACGATCGTCGACAAGCCGCTGATCCAGTACGTGGTCGACGAGGCCCGGGAAGCCGGCATCGAGCATTTCGTGTTCGTCACCGGCCGCAACAAGGGTGTCATCGAGGATCATTTCGACCGCATGTTCGAGCTCGACACCACGCTGGCGCAGCGCGGCAAGAAGACCGAGCAGGATATCCTGGCGCAGAACCAGCCTGAGGCCGGCGCGATGAGTTTCACCCGGCAGCAGGCGCCGCTCGGGCTCGGCCACGCGGTGTGGTGCGCGCGCGATATCGTCGGCAACGAGCCGTTCGCGGTGGTGCTGCCGGACGAGCTGGTGCTGAACACACCGGGCTGCCTGAAGCAGATGATCGATGCCGCGAGCAGGCTTGGTGACAAGTCGAATCTGATAGCGGTCGAGGCGGTGCCCGACGAACTCACCCATCAATACGGCATCTGCAGCGTCGGTAAACGCAACGGCAACATCTTCGAGGTCGACCGCATGGTCGAGAAGCCGCCGCAGGGCACCGCGCCGTCCAACCTGTCGATCACCGGCCGCTACATCCTGCAGCCGGAGATCTTCAACATCCTGGCCACGCAGGAGCGCGGCGCCGGCGGCGAGATCCAACTCACCGATGCGATGATCGGTCTTGCGAAGACGCAGAAGTTCTACGGCGTGGAGTTCGAGGGCGAGCGTCACGATTGCGGCTCAAAGCCCGGCTTCCTCCGCGCCAACATCGCCTTCGGCCTCAAGCGCCCCGAACTGCGCGACGGCCTGATCGCCGAGATGAAGAAGTACCTGGAGAAGTAGGCGCGCCGCCTCATCTCGTCATTCGCCGCGAGAATGCGGACGTGTGATTCATAGACCGTGCAACATATTCGATGTCGTCCCTGCGAAAGCAGGGACCCATACTCCGCGGCAGGCGCAGTGAATGGGACTCGCCGTTCCAGCATTACTCAACAATGAGCATTCGTGGTTATGGGTCCCTGCTTTCGCTGGGACGACAGCTGAAAGCGTGGCGCGTTTGGTGCGGTAAACACGGACGGCATCGTCTCCACTGCACAGCCGAGATCACGCCACCTTCCTTCGTCCCGCACGTTTCGCCGGCTCCTTGGCGCCGTCCTGCTTCGGCGCGCGCAGGGCGCGGGCGGCGAGGCTGACGACCTCAGATATCTGCTGGAGCTGCGCGGCGAGCGGAGAGGTCTTGCGCCAGACCATGCCGATGGTGCGCGACGGCTGCGGGTGCTTGAAGCGCGAGACCGTGACCGGCGCCGAGCGCGTCTCCACCGTCACCGCCATCTCGGGGATCAGGGTGACGCCGATGCCGGCGCCGACCATCTGCACCAGCGTCGACAGCGAGCTCGCGTCCAGCACCTCGCGCGGCGGCGAGGACTGCATGTTGCAGAACGACAGCGCCTGGTCGCGGAAGCAGTGGCCTTCCTCGAGCAGCAAGAGCCGCATCTCGCGCAGCATCTCGGCGCTCGGCACCGGCGTCTTGGCGTCCTCGCCCGGCCGCACCAGCAGGAAGTTTTCCGAGAACAGCGCGACCTCGGTCAGCGACGGTTCCGATACCGGCAGCGCCACGATCGCGGTGTCGAGCCTGCCCTCGGCGACCTCCTTGATCAGCTTCGGCGTCAGCGTTTCGCGGACATGAATGTCGAGCTCGGGATGCAGCCGCGCCAGGTTCTCGATCACCTTCGGCAGCAGATATGGCGCGATCGTCGGGATCATGCCGACCCGCAGCCGCCCGGCAAGCTTGTCGCGCGAGGCACGCGCGAAGTCACCGAGCTCGTCGACCGAGCGCAGGATGTCGCGCACGCGGCGCAGCAGGTCCTCGCCGAACGTCGTCAGCGTCACCTGCCGCGCATTGCGTTCGATCAGCACGCCGCCGACCGCCTGTTCCATTTCGCGGATCTGCATCGACAGCGCCGGCTGCGACACCGCGCAGGCATCCGCGGCGCGCCCGAAATGGCGGTGGTGGGCCAGAGCATCAAAATACCTGAGTTGCCGGAGTGTGACATTTATCATCAGATAATCTTATCGGAGCGATCACTAAAGTCAATTTCCTCTGATGGATTGGGTTGCGTAGAATCGTTCTTGGAAGAGCTCCAGCGCATTCCAGAATCCATCACCTCGGAGAAGAAACATGGACGCAAAAACCGACGAAGGCGCGGGCAAATGCCCATTCACGGGCGGGCCTCGCGGGCACTCGAATCGTGACTGGTGGCCGGAGACGCTCGACGTTCAGGTGCTGCATCAGAACTCCAGCCTGTCCGATCCGATGGGCAAGGGGTTCGACTACGCCAAGGAATTCAAGAGCCTCGATCTCAATGCCGTGATCAAGGATCTCACGGCCCTGATGACGACGTCGCAGGAATGGTGGCCGGCCGACTTCGGCCATTACGGCGGCCTGATGATCCGCATGGCCTGGCACTCGGCGGGCACCTACCGCATCACCGACGGCCGCGGCGGCGCCGGCGCCGGCCAGCAGCGTTTCGCGCCGCTGAACAGCTGGCCCGACAACGCCAACCTCGACAAGGCGCGCCGGCTGCTGTGGCCGATCAAGCAGAAATACGGCCGCAAGATCTCGTGGGCCGATCTGATGGTCCTCGCCGGCAACGTCGCGCTGGAATCGATGGGCTTCAAGACGTTCGGTTTTGCGGGTGGCCGCGCCGACGTGTGGGAGCCGGAAGAGCTGTACTGGGGTCCGGAAGGCACCTGGCTCGGCGACGAGCGCTACAGCGGCGAGCGCCAGCTCTCCGAGCCGCTCGGCGCGGTGCAGATGGGCCTGATCTACGTCAACCCGGAAGGCCCGAACGGCAATCCGGACCCGGTCGCTGCCGCGAAGGACATTCGCGAAACGTTCTTCCGCATGGCGATGAACGACGAGGAGACCGTTGCGCTGATCGCCGGCGGCCACACCTTCGGCAAGACCCACGGCGCGGGTGATCCGTCGCTGATCGGGCCGGAGCCGGAAGGCGGCGCGCTCGAGGATCAGGGCCTCGGCTGGAAGAGCAAGCACGGCACCGGCGTCGGCGCCGACGCGATCACCGGCGGCCCCGAGGTCACCTGGACCCAGACGCCCACGAAGTGGAGCAACCACTTCTTCGATAACCTGTTCAAGTACGAATGGGAGCTCACGAAGAGCCCCGCAGGTGCGAAGCAGTGGCAGGCGAAGGGCGCGGCGGCCGACATTCCGGACGCGTACGACCCGTCGAAGAAGCATGTCCCGACCATGCTGACCACCGACCTGTCGCTGCGCTTGGACCCGGCCTATGAGAAGATCTCGCGCCGGTTCTACGAGCATCCCGATCAGTTCGCGGACGCTTTCGCCCGCGCCTGGTTCAAGCTCACGCACCGCGACATGGGCCCGATCCAGCGTTACCTCGGCCCGCTGGTGCCGAAGGAGACGCTGATCTGGCAGGATCCGGTGCCGGCGCTCGATCACGCCGTGATCGACGACAAGGATATCGAGGCGCTCAAGGCGAAGATCCTCGCCTCGGGTCTGTCGGTGTCCGAACTGGTGTCGACCGCCTGGGCCTCGGCCTCCACGTTCCGCGGCTCCGACAAGCGCGGAGGTGCCAATGGTGCACGCATCCGCCTTGCGCCGCAGAAGGACTGGGATGTCAACGAGCCGGCTCAGCTCAAGACTGTGCTGTCCAAGCTCGAGGCCATCCAGAAGGAGTTCGGCAAGAAGGTCTCGCTGGCCGATTTGATCGTGCTCGGCGGCGCGGCTGCGATCGAGAAGGCGGCCAAGGACGGCGGCACCAATGTGAAGGTCCCCTTCACGCCGGGCCGCACCGATGCGACGCAGGACCAGACCGACGTCGAGTCCTTTGCTCCGCTCGAGCCGCGGGCTGACGGCTTCCGCAACTACATCGGCGGCAAGCATCAGTTCCTGCAGCCCGAGGAAGCGTTGGTCGACCGTGCACAGCTCCTGCGGCTGACCGGACCGGAATTGACGGTCCTCGTCGGCGGCCTGCGCGTGCTCGGCGCCAATGCCAAGAAGTCGAAGCACGGCGTCCTCACCAGCAAGCCGGGGACGCTTACCAACGACTTCTTCCTCAACCTGCTCGACATGGGCACGGTGTGGAGCGATGCCGGCGAGGGCGTCTATGAGGGCCGCGACCGCAAGACCAAGGCGGTGAAGTGGACCGGCACCCGCGTTGACCTGATCTTCGGCTCGCACTCGCAGCTGCGGGCGTTCGCCGAGGTCTACGGCCAGTCCGACTCCAAGGAGCAGTTCGTGAAGGACTTCGTCGCGGCCTGGGCCAAGGTGATGAACGCCGACCGCTTCGACCTCGTGAAGTAAGCGGCGAGCAAACGGCAATCAGGGCAGGGCGGCGCTTCGGCGCCGCCCTGTTTCATTTGGGGGACGACGAGGAAGGATTTTCGCGGTTCGCCGATTCCGTTCAATCATGCAGCTTCATGTCGCGGATCATCTCCTCGAACTCCGCTTGCGTCGGGGTCGCGAGTGGGACTTGCGGCGCGCTGCTTGTCGCGGTGGGCACGTCGCATTGCCAGGCGCCGCGCCGCGGCTCGAAGATTGCAGTCAGGCTCGCCCAGCAGACGAGGAGGGCGACGATCCAGTCCAGTACATTGGATGCCGTCATTGCAGCACCAGCATCAGCATTTCCATGTCCTGATGCTGCAGCCGAGTCGGGCTTCGCGCAATTCGGAAGCTACGAAACGTAACTTCGGCGCTGCCGATTCAATTGTCCCTCGTCATTGCGAGCGAAGCGAAGCAATCCATCTCATCCCTTGTGCAAGGATGGATTGCTTCGTCGCTAACGCTCCTCGCAATGACGCGCGGTTGGAATTGAACGCAATCCGCACGTTGTGCGGTCGCTATTACAGTGGCTATCCGGTCCGCGCCCGGCGCCCCTCGATCGGATAGGCGGGATCGTTGAAGCCCGGCGTCGAGGGATGGCCGGTGACGACGAGGCGGTCGATCAGGGCTTCGTCCTCGGCGGTGAAGCGATAATCGAGCGCGCGGATGTAATCGTCCCATTGCGCTTCGGTGCGCGGCCCCGCGATGACGGCGCTGACGAACGATGAGTTCAGCACCCAGGACACCGCGAATTGCCCGGCGGTGATGCCGCGGCTCTCGGCGTGGCGCTTGATCTGTTGCGCGAGCTCGAGCGATTCCGGCCGCCACTCGGTCTGCATCATGCGCTTGTCATTCCGCCCCGCACGCGTGTCCGCGGGCGGCGCCGCGTCGGGGGCGTATTTGCCGGTGAGCACGCCGCGCGCCAGCGGGCTATAGGGCACGATGCCGAGCCCGTAATAGGCGCAGGCCGGAAAATGCTCGACTTCGGGCATCCGGTTCATCGCATTGTAATAGGGCTGGCTCGCGACCGGGCGGTCGATGCCGAGCCGGTCGCAGATGTTGCAGATCTCGGCGACGCGCCAGGCGCGGTAGTTGGAGACGCCGAAATAGCGCACCTTGCCGGCGCGGATCAGGTCGCCCATCGCGCGCACGGTCTCGTCGAGCGGCGTCGTGTGATCTTCCTTGTGCAGATAATAGACGTCGATGTAGTCGGTGCCGAGCCGCTTCAGGCTCGCGTCGGCGGCCTGGAACACCCAGCGCCGCGACAGCCCGCCGTGATTGGGGTCGTCGCCGATCGGATTGGCGAGCTTGGTCGCGAGCACCCAGTTCGACCTTCTGTTCGAAATCGCGCGTCCGACGACCTCCTCGGACTTGCCGCCATTATAGGCGTCGGCGCTGTCGATGAAGTTGATGCCGGCCTCGCGCGCCTTCGCCACGATCCGCGCCGAGGTCGCCTCGTCGGTCGGTCCGCCGAACATCATGGTGCCAAGGCAGATCGGCGAAACCTTCAGGCCGCTGCGGCCAAGCTGGCGATATTGCATCGGGCACTCCCTCCGGTGTCATTCCGGGGCGATGCGCTGGCATCGAACCCGGAATCTCGAGATTCCGGGTTCATCGCTGCGCGATGTCCCGGAATGACGGGATCAACTCTCGTTCTTCAGGATCTTGAACACGCCGTTGGCCATCGCGATACAGCGCTTGTCGACGGTCACCTCGGCCGTGATGAAGATCAGGCTGCGGGTCGAGCGTACCACACGCGGCCGCGTCGTCAGGATCTCGCCGATCTTGCCGGCCTCGACGAAATGGGTGTCGAGCTGCACGGTCGCAAGCGTCGGCTTGCCCGAGACGAAGCGTGCGGCCATGCCGCAGGCGCGATCGGCGAAGGTCATGATCACGCCGCCCTGCACGAGGCCGCGGCGATTGTGGTGCTTGTCCTCGGTGATCAGCGCGAGTTCAAGCGCGCCGTCCTTCAACCGTTCCCACAACGGGCCGATCAGCGTCAGGAATCCCGTGGTTTCGGCGATCTTCCAGCCGTCGGATTTGAGTTTGTCCGCGGCCTTGGCCGTCATGAGGTGGGGTCCGTTGCTTGCTGATGATTGATCGCAGGAGGCATGTGGTAGCAGTCATTTCATCAAACGCTGTTGTGTTGTAGTCAAGGTCAATGGCCCGCACATTTGACGATGCCACCCGGCGGAATATCGCAGAGCTCTGTGCCGCGTTCGCACGTCTGGCGCCGGCGGACGCCGCGCCGACGCTGAAGCGCGCGGCGGTCGCGATCGCGCTGACCGAAGGCGGCGACGGCAGCGGCACGGCCTTCCTGCTGACCCGCCGCAGCGCGCGCCTGCGCGCCCATAGCGCGCAATGGGCGCTGCCGGGCGGGCGCTGCGATGCCGGCGAGACGCAGGTCGAGGCCGCGCTGCGCGAACTGCATGAGGAGCTCGGGCTCGCACTGTCGGAGCGCGACGTGCTCGGCATGCTCGACGATTATCCGACGCGGTCCGGCTATCTGATCACGCCGGTCGTGGTCTGGGCCGGTGCGCATGCAGCGATCCTCCCGAACCCGGACGAGGTCGCCTCCGTCCATCGCATCGGCCTCGATGCGATCGAGCTGGAGGACGCGTTCAGCTTCGCCACGATCCCTGAAAGCTCGCGCCGCGTGATCCGCTTCCGCCTCGGTGGCCAGCAGATCCATGCGCCGACCGCTGCGCTGATCTATCAATTTCGCGAGGTGCTGGCCGGCCGCAGCACCCGCGTCGCCGAACTGGAGCAGCCTGTGTTCGCGTGGAAGTAGCGACGATGACGCTATTTGTGACGCCGCTTGCGGGCGTTCATCTTCATTGATTTCCCCTGCGCGCCAGGCGAATGCGCCGCGGCCGCCGGTTCCGGAGGCGCCCGCGACACATTCTCGTAACAGGTGAAGCGTGAACGCGTATCCGGAAACGATCCGCAGTCCGGACGCCCGGCGCGCGCCGGTGCGGCGAGCGTCAGCGCGCAGGCGGCAACCAGCCAGACGGTCATCCTCATGGCAGTCTCTCCACTGCTTCGTTCGGAAAACACCGCATTGTGGCGAATATTCTGCATTGATCGCGGCATCCGGCCGCTGCGATCCGGACAATTCCGGGCTGACTTCGCAGCCGTGCTTGCTACAACGAGGCCATGCGCCCGCAATTGATTCGCCTGTGCCCTGGATTTGTCGCGCTCGCGCTCGCCGCCAGCGCGCCGTCCGTACTTGCCGGCGAGGCCGGCGCGTTGCCGCCTTCCGTCGCCAATGCGATGGCGCAGGCATCGCCGCAGGCGATCATGGAATATCGCCGCAAGCTGCAGGAATATCAGGAGGCGCGCGCCGCCTTCGAGCAGGATGCGAGCGCCTATTGGAACGCGGTCACCGAGAAGAGGCGCGGCCGCAATGCCAAGCGGCGCGACCGCGTCCAGATCTCGCTGGACGATTACGTGCTGCAGCAGCCGCCGGTCTACGAGGGTCCGAAGCGGCCGGTCAATCCGGCTCCGGAAGAGGAGGAAGGCAAGCCGCCGCGTCCGCCCAAGACGCTTCCGGTGGCCTCCGATCTGGTCAGGGCGGCGGCCGAGCAATTCCAGTTCACGCCGCAGCGGCCGGCCAGCGAGGTCGAGTTCAAGCGCGCCTATGCCCACTACGCGCGTGCGGCGGGGCTGACGCCGGAGCAGGCGGTGCGGGTCTATTCGTTCGAGACCGGCGGCACCGGCACCTACGATGTGCAGGCGGGCATCGAGCACGGCGGCAAACGCGCCATCTCCACCGCGATGGGCTACAACCAGCTGCTCACCACCAACACTGTCGAGCTATTGGCCGAGCAGGGCCATGAATTCGTGCGGGACCTGACCGAGCGGGTCGCGAGGACGCAGGGACCCGCGCGCAAGGCGATGGAGCACAAGCTCGCGGTGCTGAAGAAGATGGTCGCGTTCACGCGCACCGTGCCCGACGACTGGTCGGCGCATGCGCGCCTCGCCGACACGCCGCAAGGCTGGGCGTGCCATGCCATGGTGCTCGACATCGATGTCGGCCCGATGCTGCAGACCCACAAGCTGCTGACCTCGGTGATCTTCGCCCGCAACAAGGGCTACGGCCGGCCGCTGACTGCGGCCGAGCTCGAGATGATGAACCTGACCGGCGACGGCACCGGGCTCGATATGGTGACCATGCCGCAGGCGATGCGCGAGCAGGTGCCGACTTCGAACTTCTTCCAGCGCTCCGGCTACGAGCGCAACCCGGTCGCCATCCGCCACAACACGGCGGCCAGGCTGCTTGCCGTCACCAATGAGCGGATGGACTTCAACAGCAACAAGCCGGGCGCGAAGGAATTGGCCGCGGCGTTCTGATGCCTGCCGAAACCCGTTAGTTCGAGCCGAACTTGAACTTGCCGTCGCCCTCGAGATAGGGCCCGGAGCGCATGTAGAGCTGGCCGTTCTGGCCGATGAAGAACAGCGTCCCCTTCGGCACCTTCTTGGCGCCCTTCAGCAGCGTGCCGGCATTGTTGGTGCCCATCTTGTAGGACCAGGTCTTGCCGTCCTTGTCATAGGCGTAGCCCATGTCGGGCTTCAGCTCCCAGGGCGCAGCCTCCTGCGCGAATGCGCAGGTCGTCAGCGCGGCAAACGCCGCAGTCGCAATAAAAGTCTTGGTCAAAAAATGCGTCATGATCCACCTCCGGCCGAGAAAACGGCGTCGTCCCCACGTTTCTGAACAAATCACGAACGATATTCGTGCGTCAATACGACAATCGGCGCGACCGCTCGCGCGGATCGGCGACTTTGTGAATTCCCGCATCAAGCTTGGCGACTATTTTCGCGTTACCGTTTACAAACGCTTTGATTGCCGGAAACACTACCTTGGGATGATCAGGATGAACCACGTCATGAAGATCGGTATCGGTGTCGCTCTGTCGTTCATGACGCTGGCGTCAGTCGCGCAGGCGGACGAGTTCAAGCTCTCCAACAACCAGCGGATCTCCTGCAGCCGCGGCCTGTCCGCCGGCAAGCTCAACACCGCGACCTGCAAATCCTACGCCTATTTGTTCAACGCCAAGACCTCGGAATATTTCCGCTGCCAGGTCTCGCTGGCGCTGACGCGCGACAACAAGGAAGTCATTAATGTGCAGGCCGACGGTGGCTGCACCAAGAAGCCGCGCATCTTCGAGACCGACGGCAATTACACGTTCGACGCCACCGAGACCGAGCCGCCGAACACCAACTCGTTCTTCGGTCCGGGCGGCTATGCGATCTGGGCGAGCGACGTCAACACCCAGAAGATCCGCGGCTGTATCACCATCTCGTCCGGCCTCGGCTCCGACATCTCGAAATGCCTCGACATGACGTTCCAGTGACGGCGGCGCGGGCCGCGTGATGCGCAAGCTGCGTCCGGCCCCGCTGTGCCGCTCCTGGCTGTTTCTCGAAGGCGCCAACGAGGACGTGCTGCAGCACGCGGCCGCCAGCGGCGCCGACGTGCTGATCCACGAGCTCGAGGATTTTACCCCGCCGCCGCTGCGCCCGAGGGCGCGGGCCTTGGCGGCCGAGCTCTACGCGGCCTGGCGCGGCCGAGGCGTGGTGGTCGCGGTCCGCGTCAATCCGCTGGACCAGGACGGCATGGACGATCTCGCCGCCGTGATGCGCGGACGTCCGGATATCGTCGCGCTGCCGAAGGTCGCCGAGCCGCACCATGTCGTCTGGCTCGACGAGGCGGTGACGCGGTTCGAGCGCGACTACGGTATCGCCGAGGGATCGACGTCGCTGCTGCCGAATATCGAGTTCGCGCGCGGTCTGGTGCAGACCGGTGCGATCGCCATGGCGAGCCGGCGCATCATCGGCTGCCTGATGGCCTCCGAAGACCTCGCCGCCGATCTTGGTGCCGAGCGCGGCAGCGATGGCCTGGAGCTGGCTTACGCGCGGCAGCGCTTCATCGTCGAATGTCGCGCCGCCGGCGTCGTCGCGGTCGATTGTCCCTACACCTGGAGCGACGCCGAAGGCGTCGAACGCGACACGATCTGGGCGCGACGGCTCGGTTACACCGCAAAGAGCCTGGTCGATCCCGTGCATGCCTCGATCGTCAACGGCGTCCTGACGCCGGGCGAGGAGGAGATGCGCCAGGCGGGCAGGATCGTCGCGGCGTTCGAAGCGGCGCGGACGCAGGGCTTTGGGCGCGTCGAACTTGACGTTGCTGGAGGTCCCGACCTATTCCAATGCAAAACGCCTGATCGCGCGCGGCGAAGCGCTGCGCGCGATCGATCGCGACGTTCGGGCCTGATCAGTGGCCGCGCCTCAGGACGCCGGCTCTTTCTCCGAGAAGTGCATGCGTGAGCGGGCAAACTTCTTGACACCCATCGGCTTGCCGAACAGGTAGCCCTGGACCTGATCGAAATCCATTTCATGCGCGGCGAGAAAGTCCGCGCGCGTCTCGACCCCCTGGGCCACGACCTGCGCGCTGTTGTCGTGGGCCAGCTCCACGACACGCCGGCATACCGTCTGCTTCAGGCGCTGATCCGCGCAGCCGGTGACGAATTGATGGTCGACCTTGAGCTGGACGAACGGAAAGTTCGGCAGTCCCAGCAAAGACGGCCAGTTCGCGCCGACATTGTCGATCGAGATGCCGATATTGTGCAGCCGAACGCGCCGAGCGACATCGATCGCCAGATCCAGATTATCGACCACCTCGGTGCTGTCGATCTCGATCAGCAGGCCCGCAAAGGCCGCATGATCCGGCATCCGGTAACAGAGCTCGCGCACGGCATGATCGTCGGCGAGGAAGGAGATCGGCAGGTTGATCGAGAGATTGACCGGCCCGGTCTGCTCGAGGAGATAGCGCCAGTCCTCGATTGCGCGCTCGATCACGAACTCGGACAGCGCATGAAAATGCGGATCGCTTTCGTCCGGGATGAAGTAGGCCGGCGGCACGACGCCCCAGGCCGGATGGCGCATCCGGATCAGCGCCTCGGCGCCGCTCGGCACCAGCGTCCGGAGATGAATTTTCTGCTGATACCACAGCTCGAGCCAGCCGGCCTTCAGCGCTTCGGGCACGTCCACCGCCGGGCTCGGCGCGGGTTCAAGCGGCATCAACGACGCGAGACTGTCGCGAAGGGTTCCGGCGCTGAACGGCGTCGACAGCGCCGGCAGCATGGTAATGCCGTACTCATCGCCGATTTGCCGGACCGCCTTGACGATGATCGAGTCCGGCTGCCCGATGACGAGGACCTTTCCGTCATAGTCCTTTCTCACCAAAGTCTCGAGAATTTTACTGACTTCGATGCCGTCCACGGACACGCCGAGCACCAAAAGATCGGGCCGTTCCGCGTCCAGAACCGTGTCGAGTTCCAAAGCCTGGCTGCATTCACTGGTGATGAAGCCGAGGTCTTCCAGCGCCTCCGCGAGGAAGGTCCGAAGGTGTTTTTTGCTGTCCGCAATGCATGCGCGTGGGGTCAGCTTGCGATGTCCGAACCAGCCGGCTCGCGTGCGTTCGATGTGACTGATGTGATTCATGCCCCGCCTTGTCCGTAGTTACCCCGGCTTGACTCGTACATCCTAGAGCGGCGGCAATCATGGAAATTTCTGGATCATACATTGATTGCCCCGCTAACCTTAAAGGATTCAATTCGATTCAAATGGCGCTGGAATCGCGACGTCTCACCGCTGTTACACGTGCAACAAATGCGTCATCTGACATTCATAAGCGCGATCGCGTTCGACTTTGCACATCGGCAGAAACACTGTGCGCGTGTGTCATCGAGAGACGGCGTTAATGACTGTGTTGTCGCGTCGATGCAGATGCGGAACTGCGTCATTGTCGGACATCAGATCGCTTCATGCGGAGTGCTCCGCAGAGCGCCGATGGCGAATCAGATCACTCGTTTAGCGATGCCAACGCAGTTGTGCGTGACGTCGTCGTTGCCGCTCGCAACGTCTCCGGCATCAACGCGCAGTAGCCGATCAGCCCAGCGCAAGCGACGGCTGCAAGGAACAGGAACGCGGCGCTGTAACCGGCGTGGACAATAATGAATCCGGCGACGGCCGTGCTCAGCGCGCCGCCGAGGCCGGTTGCGGTGGCGATCGCGCCCTGGCTGATGTTGAAATGCCCGGTACCGTGCGTGAGATCGGCAACCACGAGCGGGAACAGCGCGCCGAAGATCCCGGCGCCGATGCCGTCGAGCAATTGCACCGACACCAGCCAGTATGGGTTGTCCGACAACGGATAGAGCGCGCCACGGATCGCCAGCACCGCGAGCGCGGTCGCGAAGATCGGCTTGCGGCCCCAGACGTCGGCCTTGCGTCCGACCAGCATCGCGACCGGTACCATCACCATCTGCGCCGCGATGATGCAGACCGACATCAGCGAGGTCCCGAGGTTGCGGTTGACCAATGCGAGCTTCTGTCCGACCAGCGGCAGCATCGCCGCATTGGCGAAATGAAAGATCACGGTCGAGACCGCGAAGATCAGCAGCGGCCTGCAGGTCAGCAGCACGCGAAAGCCGGATGGCCGGTCCTGCGATGCGCCGTGCTCCTCCATATCGTCGAGCCCGCGTGCGACCTGGTGATCGATGGCGGTGGGTGGGATCGACAGCGTCGCGGCGATGCTGGCGAGCGCCATCGCCGCGAGCAGCCAGAACACGACGACTGGACCGAACCAGTAGGCAGTGCCGCCGGCGATCGCCGCGGCCACCGCGTTGCCGGCGTGATTGAAGGCTTCGTTGCGGCCGGTCCGCGCCGCGAACGCCTTGGGTCCGACAATGCCGAGCGTCACCGCGGCGATCGCCGGCGCGAACACCGAGCCGCTAGCGGCCGCCAGTGCCTGGGTCGCGGCGACCAGTTCGAACCGGTTGAGCAGCGGCAGCAGGAGGCACGCGGCGGTCACGGCAACGGCGGCGGCGATCATCAGGGCACGTTTGGCGCGGCTGCGGTCGATGAGGGCGCCGGCCGGGGTCTGGGCGAGGATCCCGGCGATGGCCGCGATCGACATCACCGAGCCGATCGAGGCCTCGTCCCACTTCCGTTCGGTCAGGAGGTAGATCGCCAGATAGGGGCCGAGCCCGTCCCGCACGTCGGCGAGGAAGAAGTTCAACGCATCAAGCGCGCGCTCAACGGTCGTCGTCCCGGACGGCTGCAAGTCATACCTCCCGGCGGGATTGCGCATCTCAACCCGCCCGCAGGCGGAGAGTTCCCGTGCAGGTAAAGTGGTGTTGCCATCAGGGATTTCCGCCGCGCATGCGTCATTTGGATGGGTTGACCCGGCGGGGGTGTCCGGCCAATTTCCGGCCGGCTTAAGGGGAGAATAATACTCATGAATTCCAAGTTGATGGCTGCCGCGATCGTGGCAGCCAGCGTTTTGTCCGCGCCTGTCGCACAGGCCGAGCAGTTCATTAACGTGCTCACCGGCGGCACCTCCGGCGTCTACTATCCGCTCGGCGTCGCGATGGGGAAGATCTACGGCGACAAGATCCCCGGCGTGAAAACCCAGGTGCAGGCGACCAAGGCCTCGGTCGAGAACCTGGTGCTGCTGCAGCAGGGCCGCGGCGAGATCGCTTTCACGCTCGGCGATTCGCTGAAGGCGGCCTGGGAAGGCGACGCCGAGGCCGGCTTCAAGAACAAGCTCGACAAGCTGCGCACCATCGGCGCGATCTATCCGAACTACATCCAGATCGTGGCAACCGGCGAGAGCGGCATCAAGACACTGGCCGATCTCAAGGGCAAGAGCCTGTCGGTCGGCGCGCCGAAGTCCGGCACCGAGCTCAACTCGCGCGCGATCCTCGCCGCCGCCGGCATGAGCTACAAGGATCTCGGCAAGGTCGAGTACCTGCCGTTCGCCGAATCGGTGGATCTGATGAAGAACCGCCAGCTCAATGCCACGCTGCAGTCCGCCGGCCTCGGCGTCGCCTCGCTGAAGGACCTCTCGACCTCGAGCGAGATCACCGTGGTCGCCGTGCCGAAGGAGACCGTCGACAAGGTCGGCCCGCCCTTCGTCTCCGTGATCATCCCGGCCAACACCTATACCGGCCAGGACAAGGACGTGCCGACCGCCGCGGTCGTGAACTACCTCGTGACCTCGAGCGCAGTGTCGGACGATCTCGCGTATCAGATGACCAAGCTGGTCTACGAATCGCTGCCGGAACTCGCCAACGCCCACGCCGCGGGCAAGGAGATCAAGCTCGAGGCCGCCGCGACCGGCAGCCCGGTGCCGCTGCATCCCGGCGCGATCCGCTATTACAAGGAGAAGGGCCTCATCAAGTAGGGCCGAGACGTCTGCTCCTTTGTCATTGCGAGGAGCCAACGGGTCGCGCGAATGCGCGCCCGATGACAGGCTCCGCGACGAAGCAATCCATCTCCCCCCTTGTGGCGCGATGGATTGCTTCGCTTCGCTCGCAATGACGGGGCGCGTTTTTCCTGTCCCGGCTTTCGGTGAGCGGACTCAGTGGATATAAGCGTCGCGGGCACGGCGGGGGACTAATCATATGCAGCAGCAGGTTGAGGGCGAGCAGCCCATCAAGGTTGAATTCGACAATTTCGAGCATGGCTTTCCGGAAGGCTTCGGCCCGGGCGCCTGGGGGCATCTGGCCTATGCCATCGGTCTCGCCTTTGCGGTGTTCCAGCTCTATGTCGCGGCCTTCAACTACCTGCCGAGCCAGGTGGTGCGCGGCGTCCATGTCGGCTTCCTGATCCTCCTGACCTTCGGCCTGATCGGCAATTTCACCGCCAAGACCGATTTCGGCCGCGCGGTGAGCTGGATCGTCGGCGCGGCCGGATTCCTCTGCGGGCTCTATCAGTGGATCTTCTATGCCGACCTGATCGCCCGCGACGGCGATCCGACCACCATGGACCTCGCGGTCGGCGCTCTGCTTGCCGTCCTGATCTTCGAGGGCACGCGGCGGCTGATGGGGGCGGCGCTGCCGCTGATGTGCGGAGCCTGTCTGCTCTACTGGTTCTTCGGGCAATATCTGCCGTCGCCGTTCAATCACCGCGGCTATGACTTCGACCAGATCGTCACCCACCTCTCGTTCGGCACCGAAGGCTTCTACGGCGTGCCGATCTACGTCTCGGCGACCTACATCTTCCTGTTCATCCTGTTCGGCTCGTTCCTGGAACGCGCCGGCATGATCCAACTGTTCACCGACGTCTCGCTCGGCCTGTTCGGCCGCACCCGCGGCGGCCCCGCCAAGGTCGCGGTGTTCGCTTCGGGCATGATGGGCACGATCTCGGGTTCGGGCGTCGCCAACGTCGTTACCGTCGGCCAGTTCACGATCCCCTTGATGATCAAGTTCGGCTACCGCCGCGCCTTCGCCGCGGGCGTCGAGGCCACCGCTTCGATGGGCGGCCAGATCATGCCGCCCGTCATGGGCGCGGTCGCCTTCATCATGGCCGAGACGCTCGGCGTGCCCTATTCGGAGATCGTCAAGGCCGCGGTGATCCCGGCGATCCTCTACTTCGCCTCGGCGTTCTGGATGGTGCATCTGGAGGCCGGCAAGCATGGCCTCGTCGGCATGAAGCGCTCGGAGATCCCGAGCGCCTGGAAGGCGCTGGTGGCGCGCTGGTATCTCGTGCTGCCGCTCGCGGCGCTGGTCTACATGCTGTTCGAGGGCTTCACGCCGCTCTATGCCGGCAGCATGGGACTTGCGCTCACGGTCGCGTTGATCCTCGGCGCCAGCATCACGCTCGGCTTCTCCAACACCGTCGTGCGCTACATCTTCTGGATCGGCCTCGCGCTGGTGGTTGCCGCGGTCTCGCGCCACGGCATCGAGATCGTTCCGGTCGCGAGCGTCGTCGCCGGTTTGATCGTCATCGCCGCGATCACCCGCGGCGGCCGCGCCACGCTGAAAGCCTGCCGCGACTCGCTCGCCGACAGCGCCAAGTCGGCGCTGACGGTCGGCATGGCCTGCGCCATCGTCGGCACCATCATCGGCATGATGACGCAGACCGGCGTCGGCACCATCTTCGGCAGCTGGATCATCGGGCTCGGCGCCAAGAGCCTGTTCCTGGCGCTGATCATGACCATGCTGCTGTCGATCCTGCTCGGCACCGGTATCCCGACGATCCCGACCTACATCATCACCGCGGCGCTGGCTGCGCCGGCGCTCGCCAAGCTCGGCGTGCCGCTGATCGCAAGCCACATGTTTGCGTTCTACTACGGCATCATGGCCGACCTCTCGCCGCCGGTCGCGCTCGCAGCCCTGGCGGCGGCGCCGATCGCCAAGGAGAACCCGGACAAGATCGGCTGGGAGGCGATGCGGATCGCGCTGGCCGGCTACGTCATTCCGTTCATCTTCGTCTATTCGCCGGCGCTGATGCTGCAGGCCGGGGATCCGATGGCCGCGCAGCTCGGCTTCTACGGCGCGGTGGCGCTGGCGACCTTCAAGGCGCTGGTGGCGATCGGATTGTTCGGCATCGTCGCGATCGGCTTCCTGTTCACGCGGTTGACCTTCATCGAGATCCTGGTCGCGTTCGGCGCCGCGCTCTGCCTGCTCGGCGATTTCCCGTTCTCGGATACGGCGGGCTTCACGCTCGCCGCTGCTGTCGTGCTGTGGCAATGGCGGCAGCGTCCGCGCAATGCAGTGGCGGCGGCTTGAGCCTCTGCCTCGCTTCCGCGGGTGTCGTGAAGGCGCTGTCGATCGCGGCATTCACGCTCGCCTGGACGCATTCGATCGAGAAGAGCGCCTGGCAGGAGGACTGGCTGGTCACGCCGGCCGGGCTCACGCTGCAACAGGCGCGCGTCAAGGGCACGGGCGCCGGCATGGAGCCGCCGCCGGAGGCGCGCCTCATTGGTGGCTGGTTTCAATGGTCGCCGCCGGCGGTGCCAAGGGCGGAAGTCGTGCTCGGCAATTCCGGCGCCGCGGGTGAATGGCACCTGTGCCAGGAGGGACGCTGCCAGACGCTATCGGAGATTTTCGGGCATCCGATCGGTGCTAATGTCACGACGATGAGTGTTTGCGAGAATCCGTAGGGATCCGTAGCCCGCATGAGCGCAGCGATATGCGGGGATAGCGCCCCGGATATCGCTTCGCTCATCCGGGCTACGGTCCGGCAGCAAGAACAACAAGGGAGAAAGACCGATGGATCGGCTCAAGGGCAAGGTTGCGATGGTGGTCGGCGCGGGCTCGATCGGGCCAGGCTGGGGCAATGGCAAGGCGACCGCCGTCACCTTCGCGCGCGAGGGCGCCAGCGTGTTCTGCGTCGATCGCAACGGCGCCGCGGCGGAGGAGACCGTCGGCATCATCACCGGCGAGGGCGGCAAGGCTGTCGCATTCACCGCCGATGTCTCGCGTGCCGGCGAGGTGGAGGCGATGGTCGCGACCTGCCTGAAGGCCTATGGCCGCATCGACGTGCTCGACAACAATGTCGGCATCGCCGAGGTCGGCAGCGTGGTGGAAGTAGGGGAAGCCGAATGGGATCGCGTCTTCGCGGTCAACCTCAAGAGCGCCTATCTGTCGATGAAGCACGTCATTCCCGTGATGATCAAGCAGGGCGGCGGCTCGATCATCAACATCTCCTCGATCGCCTCGATCCGCCATGTCGGCATTTCCTATGTCAGCTACAACGCGAGCAAGGCCGCGATGAACCAGATGACGCGCTCGACTGCGGTCGAGTTCGCCTCGAAGCATGTCCGCGTCAACGCGATCCTGCCCGGACTGATGAAGACGCCGATGGTCGCGCATTCGGCGGGGCTGGCGCAGAGCTACGCCAAGGGCGATGTCGAGGCGATGTGGCGCGCGCGCGACGCGCAGGTGCCGATGGGGCACATGGGCGACGCCTGGGACGTCGCCAACGCCGCGCTGTTCCTCGCCTCGGATGAATCGAAGTATGTCACCGGCATCGAGCTCGTGGTCGACGGCGGCATCACCTCCAAGTCGGGTGCGTGAAGGGCGATCATGATGCGATCGGACGGGACCGCATCATGATCTCATATTCTTGATTGAGCATGATCTCTTCGGAAAACCGGTTCCCGCTTTTCCGAGTCATGCTCTATTGCGCCAGTGCCAGGATGCCGCCGGCCAGCGAATGCCAGGCCGCCGAGGTGCTGATCGGCCAGTTCAACAGCTTCACCGCGACCAGTGCCAGCCCGCCATAGACGTAGACCGGGTGCGGACGGCCGCGGGTGCGCCAGTCGAACACGATCGCGACGACCAGCAGCAGATAGGCTACGAACGCCGGTGCGATCGTGACCGGGACCGGCGGTGGGCCGGGCGGTCCCGGCGGCGCGAGGAAGGTCAGGAACCAGCGCGCGACTGCTGCATCGAGGATCGAGATCGATGCCAGCAGCATCAGCCGCTTGTGGGTCTCGCGGTCGCGCAGGTAGATGATCGCGAGCGCGAACACGACGGCAAAGAACAGGATGCCGCTGAGCGGAACGATCGCAAACGTAAGACCCTCATTAGCCTGTCCGATCGCCGCCGAACGCTTCATGACGCTGATCGAGGCCACGATGCCCATCATGGTCATCGCGGTCGCCAGCGAAATGCCGATCAATCCGACGCTGCGATGCCGGGTGATTCGTCCCGAGGCGGCGAGCCAGCTCTGGAACACGAAATAGAGCGTCCAGGCGAAGAACAGCAGCCCATGCAGGTGCACCACGGGAGGCGATGACAGCGAGCCTCTCGCCATCGGCATCCAATAGGTCGGTGCAAAGCCGAGAAAGGCGACCGCCATGCAGGACAGCGCCATATAGAAATAGAAGAACTTCGCCTCGACTTTCGCCGAGGCGCGCGGGGAATTGCGATCAATGAGGATTGTCATGATGTTAGGTCTGACAAACCCTGTGATGGTTCAAAGGATATTGCGGCCCGGCGCTACGCCTCCACGCTGAGCTCGGCGCGGTCGAGCTCTTCCTCGACCAGATGGAATGCGTCGTCGCCGATCGCCTCGGTGCGGCGCAGATTGAGCAATGCCTGACGCGCCGCGGCGATGGCGCGGCGGCGCAAGGGATCCGACGGCAGCTCGCGCGAGGTCAGGCCGCCATCGGGATCATTCTCGGCGCGCAGTAGCACGGCGCGATATTCGAGCCGGAGGATCTCGGCCTCTTCCGACGGGTCGGCGTCGATCTCGTCGAGCGCGGCGCGAAACACCACGCCGCGGGCATGGGCCGCCTCGCGTCCGACCGGATCGTCGTCGGCGAAATTCAACGCCAGGATCAACGGCCGCAGCGTCAGCCCCTGGATCACGAGCGAACCGAGCACCACGGCAAACGCCGTCAGCAGGATCAGATCGCGATACGGAAACCATTCCGGCAGCGCAAACGCCGCCGCCAGCGTGACGATGCCGCGCATTCCGCACCAGGACACGATGAAGCCGCGCTTCAAGGTCGGCACGGCGTCCACCACATGGGCGGGCAGCAGGTTGCGCGCCTTCAGCGCGCGCAGCAGCGCGCCGTAAGGCATCACCCAGAGGATGCGGGCGAGGATCACGACGGCGAGGATCGCGGCGGCAAAGCTGCAATATTTCCACCGCACCTCGTCGTCGAGCCCGGACCAGATCGGGCGCAACTGCAGGCCGATTAGCATGAAGGCGAGCACGTTGAGCACGAACACCACGGTTTCCCACACCGCGTAGGACGACACGCGCAGCCGCGCCGAGGTGCGGGCCGGCGCGGTGCGCGAGATGGTGATCGCATAGGCGATGATGGTGAGGATGCCGGACAGCCCAAGATGCTCGGCAATGATCCACACCATGAACGTGCCGCCGAACTGCGTGATGATCGCGCTCGGCGCCTCGGTGATGCGGCGCGTGATCATCATCCAGACTTGGGCGAACAGGAAGCCGGCGGCGAGGCTGCCGACCAGCGCGATCGTGATGGTCGGCACGAACTCGCGGATCTTCATGTGCTCTGCGGCGACGAGGCCGACCGCGACGCGATAGATGAGCAGCGCGCTAGCATCGTTGAGCAGGCTTTCGCCTTCGAGGATCTTCTGGATCCGGTAGGGCAGGTTGACCTGGCGCAGGATCGCGGTGGCCGCGGCCGCATCCGGCGGCGCCACGATGGCGCCGAGCGCGATCGCAACCGCCCACGGCATGTCCGGGCGCAGCCAATGCGCGACCACGGCGACCGCCGCCGTCGTAACGCCGACCGCGACCACCACCAGCGTCGAGACCGGCAGCCAGTTGTTGCGGAGGTCGCGCAGCGAGGTGTCGAACGCGGCATCGAGCAGCACCGGCGCGACGAACAGCGCCAGCGCCAGTTTCGGTTCCAGTGCCCAGGTCGGGGCCCACGGCAGCAGCGTCAACAGCACGCCGCCGAGCGCCAGGAAGGTCGGGTAGGGCACCTTGATCCGCCGCGCCAGCGCCGACAGCGCCACCGCTGCGAGCAACAGGCCGATGATCCATTCGAATGTGAGCAAGCCGAACCCCCGATGCAGCCGATCGTCGCAATTGACGTATAATCCAGCGTGTGGTTTTGCGGCAAATGGCGCGCTGCCCGGAATCAGGGGCCGGTGGTTCGGGCGCAAGAGAGGGATGACTTGTCGGCGATCCGGATGCGACAAAAACGCGCAAATCTGGCCGTGATGCTGCTGGTCTGCGTTGGCCTGTCGGGCGCGCTGATGTCGGGCGTTGCGCGCGCCACCGGCAGCGAGCCGGGCGAGGATGTGCAGACCAATGCCGGCCCCTGCATCGCGGCGGCAGCGGCGGCCGATGACGACAAGATCATCGACGTCTGCGGCACGCTGATCGACAATGAGAAGGCGGCGCGGCCCGATCGCGTCAAGGCGCTGATGGCGCGGGCGGCCGCCTATGACCGCAAGCAGATGATCGATCGCGCGATCGCGGACTACGACACCGCGCTCAAGCTCGATCCATCGCTTGCAGATGCGCATAATGCGCGCGGCGAGCTGTGGCGCCGCAAGGGCGATCGGCCGAAGGCGATCCTGGATTTCGGCGCCGCCGTCAAGCTCGATCCCAATCACACCGCGGCCAAGGCCAACTACAAATCGCTGTCGCTGGAGCTGGAGCGGATCGGCGCCATGATGGCAGTCGCCGGCAAGCCGAGCTTCGATTGCCGCAAGGCGCGCCGACCGGTGGAGAAGGCGATCTGTGCCAATCCCACGCTTGCCGATCTCGATCGCGAGATCGTCGCATCGACGTTCCGCACGGTGCGCGAGGCGCAGAATCCGCACCAGGCGCGCGAGCTGCAGCGCGCGCAGGATCAGTTCGTCGCCCGCCGCAATTCCGAGTTCGGCAAGCCGGACTACGACCTGGAAAAGGCGATGCGCGAGCGTCTGCAGCGGATCAACGGGGTCGACGGCTACTAGTGCTCCGTTTCGATTGAAGCGGAACGGGGCTCTAGATTCTTGTTTTGACGCGTTTTCTTCACGCGAACCGGTACCCACTTCTCTCGAAAACGCTTTGCTCCGACCGGCCGAAGGTCGCGGTCATTTCGGCTTGAAACGGCGCCACTTCCCGTGACAATGGTCGGCAAATGACGCGCGACCGCGCGAGGGAGAAACGCGATGAACCATCAGCAGAGCCGGTATCATGAGGTGTATGCCCGCTCGCTTCGGGACCCCGAGGGCTTTTGGGCCGAGGCAGCGCGCGAGATCGACTGGATCGAACCGGCCAGGAAGATCTACGATCCCTCCGTGGGCGCCTATGGGCGCTGGTTCGCCGGCGCCGTGGTCAACACCTGCTACAACGCGCTGGATCGCCACGTCGCCGGCGGCCGCGCCAGCCAGGTCGCGCTGATCCACGATTCGCCGCTCACCAACACGATCACCAAATTCACCTATTCCGAGCTTCTGACGGAGGTGCAGACGCTGGCCGCGGTGATGCAGGATTTCGGCGTCACCAAGGGCGATCGCGTCATCCTCTATATGCCGATGGTGCCGGAGGCCGTCGTCGCGATGCTCGCCTGCGCGCGGATCGGCGCGGTGCACAGCGTGGTGTTCGGCGGCTTCGCGGCCAAGGAGCTTGCGACCCGCATCGACGACGCCAAGCCGAAGCTGATCTTCTCGGCGAGCTGCGGCATCGAGCCCGGGCGCATCGTGCAATACAAGCCGCTGCTCGACGAGGCGATCCGCCTCGCCGGCAGCAAGCCCGAGACCTGCATCATCCTGCAGCGGCCGCAGCAGGCTTGCGAGCTCGCCGCGGGCCGCGATCATGATTGGGCGACGCTGCGCAAGGCCGCGTTCGACGCCGGCAAGGCCGCGCCGTGCGTGCCGGTAGCCGCTACCGATCCGCTCTACATCCTCTATACGTCAGGCACGACCGGAATCCCGAAGGGCGTGGTGCGCGACAATGGCGGTCATCTCGTCTCGCTGAAATGGTCGATGCACAATCTCTACGGCGTGAAGCCCGGCGAGATCTGGTGGTGCGGCTCCGACATCGGCTGGGTGGTCGGCCATTCCTACATCGTCTATGGCCCGCTGATCCACGGCGCGACCACCATCATGTATGAGGGCAAGCCGGTCGGCACGCCGGATGCCGGCGCGTTCTGGCGCGTGATCAGCGAGCACAAGGCGGTCGCCTTCTTCACCGCACCGACCGCGTTCCGCGCGATCAAGAAGGAAGACCCCGAAGGCAAGTTCATCCGGAATTACGATCTGTCGAGCTTCCGTACCCTGTTCCTCGCCGGCGAGCGCGCCGATCCGCCGACGGTGGAGTGGGCGGAGCAGCAGCTGAAGGTGCCGGTCATCGACCATTGGTGGCAGACCGAGACCGGCTGGTGCATCGCCGGCAATCCGGTCGGGCTCGGCCAACTGCCGGTCAAGCACGGCTCGCCCACGGTGCCGATGCCGGGCTATCAGGTCGACATCGTCGACGAGGCGGCGAAGCCGGTCGCGGCGGGCACGATGGGCTCGATCGTCATCAAGCTGCCGATGCCGCCGGGCTGCCTGCCGACGCTGTGGCAGCAGGACGATCGGTTCAGGGACGCCTATCTCTCGGAATTCCCCGGCTACTACAAGACCTCGGATGCCGGCTACAAGGATGAGGACGGCTATGTCTGGGTGATGGGCCGCACCGACGACATCATCAATGTCGCCGGCCACCGGCTGTCCACCGGCGGCATGGAGGAGATCCTCGCCTCGCATCCCGACGTCGCCGAATGCGCCGTGCTCGGCGTCAAGGATGCGATCAAGGGCGAGGTGCCCTGCGGCTTCCTGGTGCTCAAGGCCGGCGTGACCAAGGCGCCCGCCGAGGTCGAGAAGGACGTCGTGGCGCTGGTGCGCGACAAACTCGGGCCGGTCGCCGCCTTCAAGCTCGCGATCACGGTGGCGCGGCTGCCGAAGACCCGCTCCGGCAAAATCCTGCGCGGCACCATCAAGAAGATCGCCGACGGCGAGCCCTGGACCATGCCGGCGACGATCGAGGACCCGAAAGTGCTCGACGAAATCGGCGAGGCGCTGAAGGGGAAGGCGTAGTAGCTCGTCGTCGTGTTGCTGGCTCGCTGTTGAGACAGCATGTCGTGTGGCACCCTTCTCCCTAACCCTCCCCCGCAAGGGGGGAGGGAACCCGTCCGCCGGTGGCTCCATCACGTAAGACGAGCTGGCCGGCAAACAGTTTGCGCTGCGTTACGTGAGGTGAGCGCGCTCGTCAGGCTCCCTCCCCCCTTGCGGGGGAGGGCTGGGGAGAGGGGTGGCCCCGGGCGCGATGGACGATGAGGGCACCCATAGCGCAATCCGGCCGCGCACCCGCGAAACCCATCGGAAGCAAAACGGCCTTGATTTTGATGGATTGCCGGGTCATCCCGGCCTTCCCTGTCATATGCCACGAGATACGGACCCACGGATGCGATCCATTTCCGCACGCGCGCCTCTCGCCTTGCTGCTCGCCCTGCCGCTTTTGGCGGGCTGTCTCGAGCGCGGCCGATCGCCGATCGCGGAGAGCATGGGCGACGACGATCAGTACTGCCAGGCTGGCGGCAAGGTGGCGGTCGGCTCGCCCGAATATGTCGCCTGTCGCAAGGACCGCGACGTGCAGCGCCAGAACGCCGAAGCCCGCACCGATCGGCGGCAGCGCGATCTCGGCGAATACATGATGAACAACCCCGACCGGCATTGAGCCGCGCCGACGGCCGCCGTCACGCCCGTCGCATGCGCTTCCAAGCAAAAACGCGGCAGGTTGCCCTGCCGCGTTTCGTGTTCTGCTTTTCGAGTTGCGCGATCCGCGCTTACTCTTCCTCGTCGTCCGGCTTCTTGCCGCCGATCGTCTTGAGCTTGGCGAACACCGCATCGACGTTGAGATCGTCGTGGCGTTCGATCGGCTGATCGTCCAGTTCGTCCTTGCGCGTGGTCTCGGAGGCCGGCAGCAGCGTGGCGCCGCCGTAGACGGTGGTGGTCGGCTTCTCCTTGGCGGCACGCTGCACCTCGAAATCCAGCTCGATCTGCGAGCACAGGCCGAGCGTCACCGGGTCCATCGGGGTCAGGGTCGAGGCATTCCAGTGGGTGCGGTCGCGCACGCTGGCGATCGTGGTCTTGGTGGTGCCGACCAGACGCATGATCTGGGCGTCCTTCAACTCGGGGTGGTTGCGCACCAGCCAGAGGATCGCGCTCGGCCGCTCATGGCGGCGCGACACCGGGGTGTAGCGCGGGCCCTTCTTCTTGGCGGCGGAGGGCAGCACCACCTTGCTCTCCTGGAGCTTGAGGCGGTAGTTCTGGTCGCGCTCGCCGCGCTCGATCTCCTCGCGGGTCAGCTGGCCGTTGGAAATCGGGTCCATGCCCTTGATGCCCTGGGCGGCGTCGCCGTCGGCGATGGCGCGGACCTCCAGGGGGTGCATTTTGGTAAAATCGGCCACCTGATCGAAGGTCAGGGCGGTATTGTCGACCAACCACACGGCAGTCGCCTTCGGCATCAGCGGTGCGTTGCTCATGGCAAATCTCCTTTGTGCTTCGCCCACCTCTGTCGAGGCGAAGCTGGTAGTCATCGGCGATGACGGGAATTATGGCGCCTATATAAGCCCTCCGGGGGGAATGGCGCAATGGCCCAGCAAAATCGCCTTGACAGCGCCCGAAAGCAGTCCCAAGTCCTTACCGTAACTGGCCGTTCCCCGCCCCGCCGGCGAGGGGTGATTCGGTCCCGAGATTGCTCCGAGACAGCCCCAAGACAGCCCATGTCAGCGAAAAAACCCGACCTTAGAATCGTGCTTTGTTCCCCCCGCGGCTTCTGTGCCGGGGTGGTTCGCGCCATCGACACGGTCGAACGTGCCCTCACCATTTATGGCGCGCCGGTCTATGTCCGGCACGAAATCGTCCATAACAAGTATGTGGTCGACAGCCTGAAGACCAAAGGCGCCATTTTCGTCGAGGAATTGGCCGAAATCCCCGACAATACCGACGCGCCGGTGGTGTTTTCGGCCCACGGCGTTCCGAAGTCGGTTCCCGCCGAGGCGAAATCCCGCAATTTCTTCTCGCTGGACGCGACCTGTCCGCTGGTGACCAAGGTCCACCGCGAGGCGGCGATCCATTTCAAGCGCGGCCGCGAGATCCTGCTGATCGGACATTCCCACCACCCTGAGGTGGTCGGCACGCTGGGGCAGCTGCCGGCCGGCGCCGTGACCCTGATCGAAACCGCCGAGGACGCCAAGACCTTCGTCCCGAAGGACCCCGACAACCTCGCCTTCGTGACCCAGACCACGCTGTCGATCGACGACACCGCGGAGATCGTGGCGCTGCTCAAGCAGCGCTTCCCGAACGTCAATGGTCCGCACAAGGAAGACATCTGCTACGCGACCACCAACCGCCAGCTCGCGGTGAAGAAGGTGGCGCCGGTGGTCGACGCCCTGATCGTGGTCGGCGCGCCGAACTCGTCGAACTCGCAGCGCCTGCGCGAAGTCGCCGAGCGCGAGGGCTGCCCGATCGCCGTGCTCGCCCAGCGCGCCAGCGACATCGATTGGGGCAGGTTCGAAGGCATCAGGAGCCTCGGCATCACCGCGGGCGCATCGGCGCCGGAGGTGATCGTCGAGGAGATCATGGGCGCCTTCGCCGAGCGCTACGAACTGCACGTGGAGACGGTCTCGGCCGCGGAAGAGAACGAGTTCTTCCCGCTGCCGCGTTCGCTGCGGCCCGACGCTGCCGCGGCGGAATAGACCATATGGCGGTCTACACCGACGTTGCCGCCGAAGACCTCGCGGAATTCCTCAAAAGCTACGACATCGGCGAACTGCTCTCCTACAAGGGCATCGCCGAGGGCGTCGAGAATTCGAACTTCCTGCTGCACACCAGCGAGGGCGCCTACATCCTCACGCTCTATGAGAAGCGCGTGGCGGAGGACGACCTGCCGTATTTCCTGTCGCTGATGGCGCATCTCGCCGAGCGCGGCGTGTCGTGCCCGCAGCCGGCGCGCAACCGCAAGGGCGAGGTCACTAGCCGGCTCGCCGGCCGGCCCGCGGCGATCATCAACTTCCTCGAGGGCGTGTGGCCGCGGCGGCCGAACGTGGCGCATTGCTCCGGCGTCGGCGAGGCGCTGGCAAAGATGCACGTTGCCGGCCGCGATTTCCCGCTGGTCCGCAACAATCCGCTGTCGGTCGCCGGCTGGCGGCCGCTGTTCGATCTCGCCGCCGCGCGGGCCGACAGCGTGCAGCCGGGCCTGCACGACTTCATCGCGCGCGAGCTCGATCATCTCGAAGCCGCCTGGCCGACCGATCTGCCGGTCGGCGTCATCCATGCCGACCTGTTTCCCGACAACGTCTTTTTTCTGGGCGACAAGCTCTCGGGCCTGATCGACTTCCCGTTCGCCTGCAACGACATCCTGGCCTACGACGTCGCGATCTGCCTCAACGCCTGGTGCTTCGAGCCGGATCATTCCTTCAACGTCACCAAGGCGCGCGCACTCCTCAACGCCTATGGCCGCGAGCGGCCATTGTCGGTGGCGGAAGAGGCCGCGCTGCCGTTGCTCGCGCGCGGTGCCGCGATGCGCTTCCTGCTGACGCGGCTGGTCGATTTCCTCAACGTGCCCGAAGGCGCGCTGGTGCAGCCGAAGGACCCGCTGGAATATGTCCGCAAGCTGCGCTTCCAGCAGAACGTCGTGAGCCTGCGCGATTACGGCATCACGCCGGCCGGATGCGCGGCGTGAGCGACAAGCCGCATGTGATTGTCTTCACCGATGGTGCCTGCTCCGGAAATCCGGGGCCGGGCGGCTGGGGCGCGATCCTTAGATTCGGCGAGGTCGAGAAGGAATTGAAGGGCGGCGAGCCGCACACCACCAACAATCGCATGGAGCTGATGGCGGCGATCTCGGCGCTGGAAGCCCTGAAGAAGCCCTGTGTGGTCGATCTCACCACCGACAGCCAGTATGTCCGCCAGGGCATCACCGGCTGGATCCATGGCTGGAAGCGCAACGGCTGGCGCACCGCCGACAAGAAGCCGGTCAAGAATGTCGAACTGTGGCAGCGCCTCGATGCCGCGCTGAAGCCGCATGAGGTGCGCTGGCACTGGATCAAGGGCCACGCCGGCCACGCCGAGAACGAACGCGCCGACGAGCTGGCGCGTGAGGGCGTGGCGATGGCGAGGTTGAAGAGTTAGGGCCGCAGCGAGTCGGCTGCGTAGGATGGGTAGAGCGAAGCGAAACCCATCATCTCAATGCATGGCACGAAGTCGATGGGTTTCGCTGCGCTCTACCCATCCTACGAAGCCGCGACCCCGGCGATCACCATGCCTAAAACTGTCATCGCCCGCGAAAGCGGGCGATCCAGTATTCCAGAGACGGTGGTGATTGAAACGAGAGGCCGCGGCGTACTGGGTCGCCCGGTCGAGCCGGGCGACGACAGCTATGTTTGCGGCGAAAGCGTCGGCTCAGAGCTGCCCGAGCAGCGTGTCGCCGCCGGAGACCTCGACCTTGCCCGGGGCGGGCTCGAGGTTGAGCTTCTTCACCACGCCGTCCTCGACCAGCATCGAGTAGCGCTTGGAGCGGATGCCGAGGCCGTTGCCGGAGGCGTCGAGCTCCATGCCGATCGCCTTGGCGAAGTCGGCATTGCCGTCGGCGAGGAAGACGGCTTCGTCGCGCTGGTCGGTGTCGCGCTTCCACGCGTTCATCACGAAGGCGTCGTTGACCGAAACGATCGCGATGGTGTCGACGCCCTTGTTCTTCAGGGCATAGGCGTTGAGGAAGATGCTCGGCAGATGCATCTTGTGGCAGGTGCCGGTGTAGGCGCCGGGCACGGCGAACAGGGCGACCTTCTTGCCCTTGAAAATATCGTCGGTGGTTTTGACCTGCGGACCCTCGGCGGTCATCACGCGAAACTTGGCTTCCGGCAGCTTGTCGCCAACATTGATCGTCATCGTTGTTCTCCCTCGGTGAAGCGGAACTGTCTTAAACCCGGCTACAGCACGGCACAATACGGGCTCGCCGAAGAACGGCAATGCCGGAGGCCAAAGCGTTTTCGAGCGAAGTGGATACCGGTTCGCGTGAAGAAAACGCGTCAAAACAAGAATCTAGAGCCCCGTTCCGATTCAATCGGAACGGAAAAAGGCTCTGGTCACCGTTCCGTCATCAGCCGGAAAACCCGCCGGCGCCGAGAAAGGCCTTCTCCTCGGCCGTGGTCTGCCGGCCCAGCACGCGATTCCGGTGCGGGAAGCGGCCGAACCGGCGGATGATGTCGGCGTGGTCCTCGGCGTATTTCAGGTTGTCGGGATGGCAGTCATATTGCCGGAACAGCGTCACGCAGCGCTGCTGGTCCTCGAGGTCCTCCGAATGCTCGAAAGGCAGATAGAGGAATTCGCGCAGCACAGGGCCGGTCCGCGCATCGACGCCGCGGTCGATGGCACGGCTTGCAACCTCGCGCGCCAGCTTGTCGGTGGAGAAGGTCTTGCTATCGTTGCGAAACAGGTTTCGCGGAAACTGGTCGAGCACGATGGTCAGCGCCAGCGCACCGTCGTCGCTGGCCTCCCACGACGACAATTCGCCGGCAGCCGCCTTCTGCCAGGTGGCAAGGAAGCGGCTGCGGATCTCGGCATCGAAGGCGTCGTCGTGCTTGTACCAGCGGTCGCGGCCGGCATTCCGCCAGAAGCCAAGCACGTCGGCCGGCGTCGCGAGGCTTGCGTCAGACATCGAACGTCAGTCCACTCACGCCTTAAGCCGCGGCCTTCTTCTCGTCGCGCAACTCGCGGCGCAGGATCTTGCCGACATTGGTCTTCGGCAGGTCGGTCCTGAACTCGATCTGCTTCGGCACCTTGTAGGCGGTGAGCTGGGTGGCGCTGAACTTGATGATGTCCTCGGCGGTGAGGTTCGGGTCCTTCTTGACCACGAAGGCCTTCACCGCTTCGCCGGACTTCGCATCGGGCACGCCGATCACGGCGCATTCGAGTACGCCCGGGTGGCTTGCGATCACTTCCTCGATCTCGTTCGGATAGACGTTGAAGCCGGAGACCAGGATCATGTCCTTCTTGCGGTCGACGATCTTGGTGTAGCCCTTCTCGTCCATCACGCCAATGTCGCCGGTGCGGAAATAGCCGTCCGCGGTCATCACGCGCGCGGTCTCGTCCGGCCTGTTCCAGTAGCCCGCCATCACCTGCGGGCCCTTGGCGCAGATCTCGCCGGCCTCGCCGATCGGCAACTCATTGCCGTCATCGTCGCGGATCGAGAGCCAGGTCGAGGGGACGGGAAGGCCGATCGTCCCGGAGAACTCCTCGATCGTTGCAGGATTGCATGTCAGGGTCGGCGACGTCTCCGACAGGCCATAGCCTTCCGACAACGAGATGCCCGTGACCTTCAACCATTTCTCGGCGACCGGCCTTTGCGTCGCCATGCCGCCGCCGTTGGCGATCTTCAGCTTGGAGAAGTCGAGCTTGTCGAATCCGGGCGTGTTCAGCAGGCCATTGTAGAGGGTGTTGACCGCCGGGAAGAAGCTGACCTGGTACTTCGACAGTTCCTTGACGAAGCCCGCCATGTCGCGCGGATTCGGAATCAGCAGATTGGTGCCGCCGGCCCGCATGCCCAGCAGATAGCAGGCGGTGAGCGCGAAGACGTGATAGAGCGGCAGCGCGCAGACGATAACCATCTGTTCGACGATTGGCGGCTTCGCCAGCGCTGGCTGCAGCCAGGCGTCGTTCTGCAGCACGTTGGCCAGGATGTTGCGATGGAGCAGGGTCGCGCCCTTGGAGACGCCGGTGGTGCCGCCGGTATATTGCAGGAAGGCGACGTCATCGAGCGTCAGCGCGGGCTTGTTCATCTTCAGGCCGCGGCCGGCCGACAGCGCCTCGTTGAAGCCGACGGCGCCGGGGATCGACCAGGCCGGCACCATCTTCTTCACCCGGCGCACCACCAGATTGACGATCACGCCCTTGAAGCCGAGCAGGTCGCCCATGCTGCCGACGATGACGTGCTTGACCGCGGTGTTGGGAAGAACCTTCTGTACGGTGGTGGCAAAGTTCTCCAGCACGATGATCGCCTCCGCGCCAGAATCCTTCAGCTGGTGCTCGAGCTCGCGCGGGGTGTAGAGCGGATTGACGTTGACCACGGCAAAGCCGGCGCGCAGCACGGCCGCGGTCGCGACCGGGTATTGCAGCACGTTCGGCATCATCAGCGCGACCCGCGCGCCCCTCTGCAGGCCCTTGCTCTGCAGGTAGGCGCCGAGCGCCGCCGACATCTCGTCGAGCTCGCGATAGGTGATCGCCTTGTCCATGCAGATGAACGCCTTGCGATCGGCGAATTTCTTGAAGCTCTCTTCGAGCAGTTCGACCAGCGACGAATATTGCGTGACGTCAATATCGGCGGGCACGCCGGCCGGATAATGCTTGAGCCAGATGCGCTCCATGATGGTCAATCCCCTCTCTCAAATTTGGCTGATGTCCCGGATTGCTTCCGGGTTTTCCGACCTTTGGCCGCGTTATTTCAGGCAGTATTGAGCGATGCCACGGCCAATGGCAAGCCGCTGCGCGTTATCGACGCATTAGAGGAAATGACGGTCGGAAATGACGGGCGGGCGCCCCGCTAGCCGGCCGGCTTGGCGTCGGCTTTCGGCTTGTCGCCAGCCTTGGGTTTGTCGGCCGCAGTCTTGGGCTTGGCAGCCGGCTTTGCCGCCGCCGGCTTGCCGGCAGGCTTTGCGGCGGCGGGCTTGTCCGCGGCCGGCTTCGCAGCTGCGGCATCCGGCTTGGCGTTGGCGTGACGCACGGGCTTGGCCGCCGGCTTGTTGTCCGACTTGGAGGCGCTCTTGGCGTCGGCCTTCGCTTCATCGGCCGCATCGGGCTTCTTGCCCGCGACGCGGCTGTGCTTGCCCTTGGCGCGCTTGACCGGCTGCATCTTCTCGGTGTCGGCCTCGACCGCGGCGATCAACGCAGCGCCGGTCTTGGTCGGCCCCGTATAAACCACGACCGGTTCGGAGGCCGCGGCCGGCTGCGCCAGCATGTCGGCCGGCTTGGTCGGCATCGCGGCCTGCAGGCCGGAGGCGAAGAAGCTGACGCCGCCGTCGCCATTGGTGCTGGAGCTTCCGGCGCTGGCGACGGTGTCTTCGGCGTCCTCGTCGCTGGCGGGCCGCTTGTGCTTGGGACCGCACATCTCCTCGCGCAGGTTCGGCGGCGTGGAATCGATCGGCACCAGATTGTCGACGGTGCCGAGCGAGGGCCGCAGCCACGCCATCCCATTGTTGGCAAAGCCGCGGTCCAGGAGCTGCGCGGCGCGGATCGCGCGCATGCGGCCCGAGGAAGCGCCGAGTACCACGGCGATCAGCCGCTTACCGTCACGCGTCGCCGACGCCACGAGATTGTAGCCGGAGGCGCAGATGAAGCCGGTCTTGAAGCCGTCGGCGCCGGGATAGCGGCCGATCAGCTTGTTGAAGTTCTGGGTGATGCGGCGGCCGAAGCGGATCGACGGGATGTGGACGAAATACTCGTATTCCGGCAGGTCGCGGATGATGGCGCGGGCGAGGATCGCCATGTCGCGCGCCGAGGTGATCTGGCCGTCGGCGGGCAGGCCGTTCGGATTGACGTAGCTGGTTTGCGTCATGCCGAGCTTTTGCGCGGTCTGGTTCATCATCCCGGCAAAGCCGTCGATCGAACCGCCGAGGCCCTCGGCCAGCACCACGGCCATGTCGTTGGCCGACTTCACCAGCATCATCTTCAGCGCGTTGTCGACAGTGACCTGGGTGCCGGGCCGGAAGCCCATCTTCGATGGCGACTGCGACGACGCGGTCGGCGACACCGTGAGCAGCGTGTCGAGCGAGACGCGGCCATCCTTGACCGCCTTCAACGTCACATAGGCCGTCATCATCTTGCTGAGCGACGCCGGGTACCACGGCATCGTCGCATTATCGGCCTGCAGCACCTTTCCGGAATCGGCCTCGACAACCAGCAGCGCCTCGGCTTGCGCCATTTGGGGCGTGGCGATGGCGAGCATCGCGACGGCCAGAATCCATTTCAATGACGGGCGAGGAAGGTGCACGAATCCGGTTCCGGTCCTTTGAGACCCGCCTTGAAAAAAGGAGGTCTTGCGATTGTGACGTACGGGTTTCAAGCGTGTCCGGCGCCGCATTGCGGCAATGCAAACCCTATACCGGCTTGCCAGCAGAGAACAGAGGCCGGTGAATTATATCGTGGACGAAATCGGCTGAATTTCGGCAGCCGCCTCAATTGGAAAGGCGGGAATTATGGTGTCTCGATGCCGGCGCGCGCCTGTTCCTGGACCATGAACTGGGCCCGCGCGAGCTCGGCAAAGCGCCCGCCTTTCGCCACCAGTTCATCGAAAGTTCCGCTTTCGATCACCCGTCCCTGGTCGAACAGCAGGATGCGGGTGGCGTGGCGGATGGTGGAGAGGCGGTGCGCGATCACGAAGGTGGTGCGGCCCTTCATCACTTCATCGAGAGCGGCATTCACCTTGGCCTCGGTGACGGCGTCGAGGGCGCTGGTGGCCTCGTCGAGGATCAGGATCGGCGGATCCTTCAGCAGCGCACGCGCGATCGACAGCCGCTGGCGTTCGCCGCCCGACAGCATTCGGCCGCGCTCGCCGGCATGGGTATCGAACTTCTTTTCGCTGCGCTCGATGAAATCCAGCGCCTGCGCGCGCGCCGCGGCGGTGCGCAGCTCCTCATCGGTCGCGTCGGGCTTGCCGACGCGCAGATTGTCGGCGAGCGAGCGGTTGAACAGCAGCGCCTCCTGGAACACCACGCCGATGTTTCGCCGCAGCGCCGTCAGCTTCAGCGCGCGTATGTCCATACCGTCGATCCTGATGATGCCCGATTGCGGATCGAACGCGCGGTGCAGCAGCGCGATCGCGGTGGACTTGCCGGCGCCGGTCGAGCCGACCAGCGCGATGGTCTGGCCCGGCAGGGCGGTGAAGCTGAGATCCTCGATCGCCGGCCGCTTGCCGTCATAGGAGAACGAGACGTCGTCGAACTCGACGAGGCCGGACAGCCGTCCGGGATCGACCGCGCCGGGCCGGTCGCGCACCGCCGGCACCGCATCGAGCACGTCGAAGAACTCCTGCAGGCGCGGCGCTTCCATGAACACGTTGTTGATGAAGCTCACCACCTGCTCGAGCTTCTGGATCAGCATGGTGGCGAACGAGACGAACATCACGATCTCGCCGACCGTGGTGAGGTCCTGGTTATGCAGCGCGATGCCGACGGTGAAGATCGCGAGCACCGTGATCGTGGTCGAGGCGCGCGTGATCACGGTGACCAGTGCCCACCATGACAGCACCGGCATCTGCACCGCGAGCAGCTTGTCGGCGACGTAGCGCAGGCCCTGCACCTCGGAATCGATCCGCACGAAGCTCTGCACCAGCGCGACATTGCCGAGCGCGTCCGAGGCGCGCGCCGAGAGGTCGCTGTAATAGGCCTCGACCTCGCTCTGCATGCCGTAGGTCTTGCGCACCACCAGCGTGGTCAGCACGGTGAACACGACGCAGAGCCCGAACAGCAGGAGCGCCAGCCGCCAGTTGATGTAGAGCGAAAGCGGCAACAGCACGATCAGCGACATGATCGCGGCGAAATGCTCGCGGAAGAAGCCGAGCCAGAGCCGCCACAGCGCGTCGGTGCCGTTCAGCATCACCTTCATCAGCCGCCCGGAATGGGTGCCGGAATGGAAGGTCAGCGGCAGCTGCAGGATGTGCTCGAAATAATCGGTCAGCACCGCCTGGCGCTGGCGGTGTGCCAGCCGGTCGGCCTGCAGCGCCACGATCGCGCTGCAGCCGATCGTGAACAGGCCGAACGCCGCCCAGGCGACGAGCAGCGGCCATGCCGAGGAGGTCGCGAACAGTCCGGTGACCGGCCGGCCCGACAGCACGTCGACGATCTTGCCGAACAGCACCGGCTCGGCGAATTGCGCGCCGGCGAGCAGCACGTTGGCAATGGCCAGGATCCAGCCGAGCCGCGCCTCCTTGCCGAGCAGTTCGAGGACGCGGGTATAGAGGCGAAGCATGGACATGCCGGCAGGACTCGTCAGCGGTGGGCGCCCGATCAGGCTGGATGCAATCTAATCAGGGTTCGCGATGCAGGGCCAGCGGTGACAGCGCGTCATGCTCAGGGTGAGGGGTTGAACAGTGGTGCAACATATCCGCTGTCGTCCCTGCGAAAGCAGGGACGACACTGAGTGTTTGGTGCCGCTCGTCAGTTATGCATTCGCATGCTCTCAATTCACCAGGCGGCTGTCGATCGGCGGCAGGAAAGCCTCGTCGAAGATGTCGGCGGCGTGCGGCCGCTTCTGGAATTTGAAGTCCTCCGCGAGCTGGTCGACCGAGCGCTCGAAGCGCTCCGCCTCGATGCCGCCGATGCCGTCGCGCTTCACCTCGCTGGTCAGGATGTTGTCGCGGATGATGGCGTTCAGCCGCTCCAGCTCCAGATCGCGCGAGCCGCCATCCATCCGGCTCGCGACCTCGCCGGCGGCGCGGGCCGGATCCTTGACCGCGAGGTTGGTGCCGCCGATCGCCGCGCGCACGAACCCTTTCACCGCATCCGGCTTCGCGGCGGCAAGGTGCGGGCTGACGATCACGGCAAAGCCGTAGGCCTCGCAGCCATAGTCGGCGAAGCGCAGCACCGCGAGATCGTCGGCGGGCACGCCGCGATCGCGCAAATTGATCGCCGAGAGATAGGAGAAGCCGGTGACGGCATCGACCTGGCCGGCGGAGAGCATCGGCTCGCGCACCGCGGCGCTGATCGTGCTCTGCTTCACGCTCGACAGCTTGATGCCGTTCTGCTTCGCGACCGCGGGCCACAGCCGGATCGAGAGGTCGCCGTCGGCGACGCCGAGGCTCTTGCCCTGCATGTCGGTCAATGTCCGGATGCCGCGGCTCTTGCGCGCGATGATCGCATAAGGCGCCTGGTTGAACAGCACGAACACCGCTTTGACGGGCGCAGCACCAGGCTTGTCGCGAAAGCGGATCAGCGAGTTGATGTCGACGAGGGCGAAATCGCTCGAGCCGTCGGCGACGCGCGCGATGGCATCCGCCGAGCTGGTTGCGACGTTGGTGCCGACCGCAAGGCCCTCGGCGCTGAACAGGCCGCCGGTCGACGCCATCACGAATGGCGCTGCGGCGGCATCAAGCGGACGGTCGAGCGTGAACTGGATGGTGAGCGGCGGCGGCAGATCGCTGGCGCGCAGCGGCGTCAACGCCGGCCACACGCCGCCCGAAAGGCCGATCATGCCTGCCAGTATCCAGCGGAGAACGGTGGTCCGACTTACCTGCATCATGACATCCGGGAGGCGAGACAAAGTGCCGCGCCGGCGCGCCTGCTTCATGACATCGAATGCGCCAGAGCACGCGTCAATTTCAAGCGTTATTTGCAGGCATTTTGCCCCAGGCAAGGTGAACGGCCGATGACTGCCAAGGTTCGGCTTGCCATGTTTTCACCTCAGGTCGTTCAGCTTGCATTCGGTTTGGGGAACCTAATCTGGAGGCAGTGGGTTAGCTAACCAAGGCCCGTCGGGCCGGCTTCCACAAAGGATGACTGCAATGTTTGCGCGAAAAGGTGTTTTTTCGTCCATTGGCCGCGCAGCCACATTGGCAACGGTTGCCGCGGTGGCGTTGACGGCCGTAGAGCCGACGATGGCGTTCGCAGGCTCTGCTCAGACAGGCAAGGTGACCGCTGTGACGACGTCACAAGGCACGAGCGGCGCGACCGACATCAGTGCCCGCCGTCGCTACTATGGCGGTGGTGGCGCAGCTGCTGCGGCTGCGTTCGCCGGGATCGTCGGCACGGGTCTCGCGATCGCCGCAGCCCAGAGCCGCCGCGACTATTACGACTCCTACGGCTACTATGGTGGCCCGGGCTACTACGGTGGTCCCGTCTACTATGGTGGCGGCCCGGTCTATTACGGCGGCGGACCGTACTATGGTTACCGCGGCTATTACGGACGCCGCTCGCAACTGCCGTATCAGCCGTACTGACGGCCGTCGGCGGTTCTCGGAACTGTCACAAAGCATCCGATCCACCGGCCGCGGGCCGGTGGATTTTTTCGTCGTCGCCGTTAACACGCTGGCGACGCGTTTCGACTACGCTCGAAGCATGAGTGATTCGATCGAGCGGCTTTACCAGGCGGTGATCGCGGCCAAGGATCTTGATCCGGCTACGTCGCGCACGGCACGGCTGTTCCAGCGCGGGCCGGCCAAGATGGCCAAGAAGCTCGCCGAGGAAGCGATCGAAGTCGTGATCGACGCCGTCAGCGGCAAGTCGGATGCCGTCATTCGCGAAAGCGCCGACCTGTTCTACAACCTCGCCGTTCTCTGGGCGTCGGCCGGCGTGAAGCCGGAGGATGTCTGGCGCGAGATGGAGCGGCGCGAACGGCTGCTCGGAATCGCCGAGAAGCTGCCGAAGTCGCCGGTCAAGCTGCCCAAACCGGCGCCGGTCCCGGTGGTTCGGCGCCGAATTGTCGCGCTGGAGAACCGGCTGCGCAAACGGTAGCCGTAAATCAACAAAAATTCAGCTCAATCCCGCCATGGACAAATCCGCTCCATGATGGTTCATCGCGCCCATGTTGAAACGGACTTACGACTGGTGCGTCGAGGCGGCCGACAAGCCCTATGCGCTGTGGATTCTCGCGGCCGTCGCCTTCGCCGAGAGCTCCTTCTTTCCGATCCCCCCCGACATCATGCTGCTGCCGATGTCGCTGGCGCGGCCGAAGCGGGCGTGGTGGTTCGCGGCGGTCTGCACGATGGCGTCAGTTGCCGGCGGCGTGCTCGGCTATGCGATCGGCGCATTGCTATACGACTCGCTCGGGCAGTGGCTGATCCATCTCTACGGCCTCTCCGACAAGGTCGACGCGTTCCGCGCCTCCTACGCCGAATGGGGCGCCGTGATCATCCTGCTGAAGGGACTGACGCCGATCCCCTACAAGCTCGTGACGATCACCTCGGGCTTTGCCGGCTACAACATCTGGCTGTTCATCCTGTGCTCGATCGTCGCGCGCGGCGGCCGCTTCTTCTTCGTCGCGGTGCTGCTCAACCGCTATGGCGATTTCATCCGCGCCGAGCTCGAGAAGCGGCTCGCCCTGTGGGTCGCGATCGGCGCCATCGTGCTGGTGCTGGGCTTTGTCGTCGCATTCAAGCTGATCTAGCGACGGACCGCTTGCGGCTTTGCCGGCGCGCGGCTTCGGGTTACGCTTGCCGCGATGGCTGATGGAATCGCGGACCTGCTCAATCCTGCCGGGCTCACGCTCGTCAGGCTCACGCGCGCAAAGGCGCGCATTGCGCTGGCGGGTCTTGTGCTTTCGGGACTTGCGCTGTCGATGACACTGATGACCCTCGACCACAGCTGGGCCCAGACAGCGCCGCCGGCGCTTGGCGTGCAGTCGCCGGCACAGCAGCCGGTCCCGCCTCAGCAGCAGCAGATCGAGCTGCCGCCGGCGCCGGTCGAGCGCGAGAATCCCGGGCTGATCAACGAAATCGGAAAGCTGTTCGAGAAGTCGAAATCAGCGTTGCCGCCGCTGAAGAGCCCCGGCGAGACCATCAACGACCTGTCGAACATCGCGCGCCCCTCGACGGTGGTGACCGGACGCGCGGCCTGCGTGGTGGCCTCGAACGGTGCGCCGGACTGCAAGATCGGCGCCGACCGGCTGTGCCAGAGCAAGGGGTTTCGGGAAGGCAAGGGCATCGATACCGACGCCTCCGAGAAATGCTCGCCGCTGGTCTATCTGCCGGGCCACAAGCGCGGCCCGAACGACTGCAGGACGGAAAATTTCGTGACACGGGCCGTCTGCCAATAGCGGCGGCCAGGCTTGTGTCTGGGATGCCAGGCGCCTGCGAAAACACGGTTTCAGGATGAGGATTTGTCATCCTTTTGCAGCGCCAAAACGCAATCCTTGACACTGGAAAGATTGCCTTGTTGGTATGACGATCAGCATTCGAGACCAAGCAACCGACCAAACACTTGAGGATCCGCTTCCAATGTCCATGCCTGCTCTGTTCAAGGGCCGCCTGTCTCTTCCCGTGATCGGGGCGCCGCTGTTCATCATCTCCGTGCCCGACCTCGTTATCGCGCAGTGCAAGGCCGGCGTGGTCGGCTCGTTTCCGGCGTTGAACGCGCGGCCGCCGGAGCTGCTTGACGAATGGCTGTACCGTATCAAGGAAGAGCTCGCCGCCTATGACAAGGCGCATCCGGAGCGGCCGTCGGCGCCGTTCGCGGTGAACCAGATCGTGCACAAGTCGAACAACCGGCTCGATCACGACATGGCGCTTTGCGAGAAGCACAAGGTGCCGATGATCATCTCCTCGCTCGGCGCGCGCGAGGAGCTCAACCAGGCGGTCCATGGCTGGGGCGGCATCGTCTTCCACGACGTGATCAACCAGAAGTTCGCGCACAAGGCGATCGAGAAGGGCGCCGACGGCCTGATCCTGGTCGCGGCCGGCGCCGGCGGTCATGCCGGTACGCTGTCGCCGTTCCCGTTCGTGTCGGAGACGCGGCAGTGGTTCGACGGGCCGATCGCGCTGTCGGGCACGATCTCCAACGGCCGCGCCATCCGCGCGGCCCGCATCATCGGTGCCGACTTCGCCTATATCGGCTCGGCCTTCATCGCGACCAAGGAGGCGAACGCGGTCGAGGGCTACAAGAGCATGATCACCAACTCGTCCGCCGAGGACATCGTCTACTCCAACCTGTTCACCGGCGTGCACGGCAATTATTTGAAGCCGTCGATCGTTGCGGCCGGCATGGATCCGGAAAACCTGCCGACCTCCGATCCCTCGAAGATGAGCTTCGGCACCGATGCGTCCGGCGAGCGCGCCAAGCCGAAGGCCTGGAAGGAGATCTGGGGCTCGGGCCAGGGCGTCGGCAGCATCTCCAAGGTGGTGCCCGCAGCCGAGCTGATCGCCCGGTTCAGGAAAGAGTATGAAGACGCGGTCGATCCGGCGCTTGCCTGATGGAGCCGATTTTTCGCGTCGACGGCGACCGCGTCGTCACCAGTCCGGATGCCGCGGGTCCCTGGGACCCGCGGATGCAGCATGGCTCCGCACCGGCGGCGCTGGTGGTGTGGGCGGCCGAGGCCCTTCCGACGCCGGTGCCGATGCGGATCGCGCGCGTCACCATCGACCTGATGCGCCCGGTGCCGGTCGCGCCGCTGACGGTCTCGAGCGAGATCCTGCGCGACGGCCGCAAGATCCAGCTCTGCGGCGTCAGGCTGCTCGCCGACGGTGTCGTGGTCGTTTCGGCCAGCGTGCTGAAGATCAAGCAGCAGGCGGCCGAGCTGCCGCCTGACGTCGCCGCGCTTGCGGTCGATCTGCCGGGCCCCGACGAAAGTATGATCGAGCCGGGCAACCTTGCGAACAGTCCCTTCGTGAAATGCATCTCGATGCGGGCCGCGCGCGGCCGCTTCGGCGTGGTGGGACCCGGCGCGATCTGGTTCCGCGTCGACCGCCCGCTGATTGCGGGCGCCGCCGTCTCGCAGGCGATGCGGGCAGTGGTTGCCTCGGACTTCTCCAACGGCACCTCGCCGGCGCTCGATTTCAGCCAATGGACCTTCATCAACGCCGATCTCTCGGTGAGTCTCGCGCGCGAGCCGGTCGGCGATTGGATCCTGCTCGACGGCCAGTCCTGGATCGGGTCGGACGGCGCCGGGCTTGCAATGTCGCGGCTCGCCGATCAGCGCGGCTATTTCGGCCAGGCGGTCCAGAGCCTGGTCATCGAGCGGCGCTAGGACGCGCTCGTTGATCCTGCGGCCACGGCCGAGGGGCAGTCCCAAGCGACTGCCCCTGCGGCAAAAATAACTCCGCTTCCCGGGAACGGTTGGCGGCACGTGCGAGTTTCGCTCCCGTTAGGGGGTCCCATGATGCGTATTGATCCCGCCGCCGGCATCGTGGCCATGGCCGTCCGGCGGTTGTGTGATGTGCCGGCCGGTGTCGACGGCCGGCCGCCGCAGGGACAGACGCGATGAAGCCTGGTCCGTCCTCGGAACGCGCGGTCATCCTCGCCGCGAGCGAGCGGGACGCCGTCAAGACTGCCCACCTGATCAAGGAAGCCGGCTATTACGCCAACATCTGCGGTGACCTCGCCGAGCTCGAACGCCAGATCGCGAACGGGGCGGGCCTTGCCATCATCGCCGACGAGGTGATCAGGGCGGCCGACCTCGCCGGCCTGACGCACTGGCTGAACGAGCAGCCGTCATGGTCGGACTTTCCTATCGTGCTGATCAGCGAGAAGGGGGGATCCGAGCGCAATCCCGAAGCCGCGCGGCTCGGCCGAGCGCTCGGCAATGTCACCTTCATCGAGCGGCCGTTTCATCCGACCACGCTGGTAAGCCTGGTCGCCGCGACGGTGCGCGGCCGCCGCCGTCAATACCAGACCCGCCAGATCCTCGAGGATCTGACCGAGAGCGAAGGTCTGCTGCAGACCGCGCTCAATGCCGGTCATCTTGGCGCGCTCGAGCTCCATCTGCCGGATTTCGAGCTCGAGGCGTCGCCGACCTGCAAGACCTATTTCGGGCGCAGGCCGGGCGATCCCTTCACCTATCAGGATCTCCTGGACGCGGTGCATCCCGACGACCGCGCCCGCCGGAGCGAGATCGTCGAACAAACGTTGCGCACCGGCTCGGACTATCGGATCGAATACCGCAACATCTGGCCCGACGGCACCGAGCACTGGGTCGACGTCCGCGCCCGTGCGGTGCGGCGGCCCGACGGCGGCATCCGCTCGCTGGTCGGCGTCTGCTCCGACATCACCGCGCGCAAGACCGCCGAGATCGAGCGCGAGGCGCTGCTGGCGCAGCTCGCCGCCGAGCGCACCGCGCTTGCCGAACTCACCGCGACGCTGGAGCAGCGGGTCGAGCAGCGCACCGCTGACCTGATGAAGGAGGTCGCCGCGCGCGAGCGGGCGCAGGAACAGCTCCGCCATGCGCAGAAGATGGAGGCGATCGGCCAGCTCACCGGCGGCGTCGCGCACGACTTCAACAATCTGCTGATGGCGGTGATGGGCAATCTCGATCTGCTGCGCAAGCGGATGCCGGAGGATCCGCGCCTGCGTCGTCTGGTCGACGGCGCATTGCAGGGCGCCGAGCGCGGCGCGTCGTTGACGCAGCGGCTGCTGGCGTTCGCGCGGCAGCAGGATCTGCGCGCGGTGCCGGTCGATCTCGGCGCGCTGGTGCGCGATACGAGCAATCTGCTCGAGCGCTCGCTCGGACCGCGCATCATGCTGCGGCTCGACATTCCCGAGGGGCTGCCGCTGGCCTGCGTCGACAGCAACCAGCTTGAGCTTGCGGTCCTCAACCTTGCGATCAATGCACGCGACGCGATGCCGGATGGCGGCGTGATCGAGATCCGCCTCGCGGCCTGGCAGGCGAAGAATGATCCGACGCTGCAGCCTGGCGAATATTTGAAGCTCTCGGTGATCGACAGCGGCACCGGCATGTCGGCGGACGTGCTGAAGCGCGCGATCGAGCCGTTCTTCTCGTCGAAGCCGGTGGGCAAGGGCACCGGGCTCGGCCTCTCGATGGTGCATGGGCTCGCCGTGCAGCTCGGCGGCGAGCTGCAGCTGTCGAGCGCGGTCGGCGAGGGCACCACGGCTGCGCTGGTGCTGCCGGTTGCAACGGCGGTGCCGGAAGTCGAGAGCCCGGCGCCCGCGACGCAGACGGTCAAGCGCTCGGCCGTGATCCTGCTGGTTGACGACGATCCGTTGATCGCGATGTCCACCATGGAAATGCTGGAGGACCTCGGTCACCGCGTGATCGGCGTCAATTCCGGACCGCAGGCGCTCGAGATCCTCAGGAGCGACCAGGAGATCGACCTGATGATGACCGATCACGTGATGCCCGGCATGACCGGCATCGAACTCGCCGCGGCTTCGCGCAAGGTGCGGCCGCAGCTCCTGGTGCTGCTCGCCACCGGCTATGCCGAACTGCCCGACGGCACCCAGGTCGACCTGCCGCGGCTGGCCAAGCCCTACCACCAGGATCAACTGCGCGACCGGCTCGATCGGTTGCTCGGGCAGGGGATGCAGCAGCGTGCGGCCGCGACCGGCACCGACGATCTTGCCGCACCTTCCACTCTCTCCCCGTCACCCTGAGGTGCGAGCGGAGCGAGCCTCGAAGGGCGCCGGCCCTGGCTGGTGCCGGAAGCAGAGATAGCGCGCTGAAACATCAGGGCCGTGCATCCTTCGAGGCGCGCGAGAGCGCGCACCTCCAGCGACAAAGGCGAAGCCTTTGCGCGGGGATGACGGGACCAGCAATCGTCGTGCGAGCATCCTACCCCACCATGCGGTCGCGGCCGGTCCAGAAGCGCGCCTTCAGCACCTTCTTGTCGACCTTGCCGACGCCGGTCATCGGCAGCTCCTTGACGAACTGGATCTGCTTCGGCGCGTGTGCCGAGCCCTTCTTCGCCTTCACCAGTCCGATCAGCTCGTCGGCGTCGGGCACAGCGCCCTCGCGCGCGACCACGACGGCGGTGACGGCCTCACCCCATTTGTCGTCTGGCACGCCGACCACGGCGACCATCGCGACGTCGGCATGTTGCGACAAGACGTCTTCGACTTCGCGCGGAAAAATGTTGAAGCCGCCGGAGACGATCATGTCCTTCTTGCGGTCGAGGATGAACATGTAGCCGCGCTCGTCCTTGCGCGCGATGTCGCCGGTGTGCAGCCAGCCGCTCTTCAGCGTCTCCGCCGTGATGTCGGGCCGCTTCCAGTATTCGGCCATCACATGCGTGGCACGCACGCAGATCTCGCCGGCCTCGCCGGTCGCGACCTCCTGGTCGTCCTGATCGAGGATCTTCACCTGGCAGGCGGTGATCGGGAAGCCGCAGGACAGGAACAGCTCCGGCGTCTTCGGGTCATGATCCGCCTTGCGCAGCACCGAGACCGGATAGCATTCGGTCTGGCCGTAAAGCTGGGAGAACACCGGGCCGATCCGCTCGATGCCTTCGACCAGCCGGCTCGGCGACATCGCCGAGGCGCCATAGAGCAGGAGCTCGAGCGAGGAGAGGTCGGTCTTGTCGAGCGCGGGATGATCCAGCATCACGTAGATCATGGTCGGCACGAACAGCGTGAAGTTGATCTTCTCGCGTGCGATGGTCGTGAACACGGCCTCCGGATCGAACCCTTTCAGCATGTGCACCGTGCCGCCGCGTATCAGCGTCGGCAGCACCTTGGTGCCGGCGACATGGCTGATCGGCGCCACCGTGAGATAGCGCGGCGTCTCCGGGATCTCGAAATCGGCGAGGATGGCGGCGGCGAAGCCGCCATATTCGCGGTGATAGCGCAGCGCGCCCTTGGATTTGCCTGTCGTGCCGCCGGTGTAGTTCAAGGTCGAGATGTCGTCCTCGCGGGCGAAGCTCTTCGCGCTCGCGCTGCCGGCATCCTCGGCCACCTGCAACAGGTCGGCGCCGTAATCCGCCGGGCCGAGCGTGAACACGGTCTTCAGGCCCTGTGCCTTCGTCGCGAGCTCGCCGCCGCGATCGCGAAACGTGATGCCGTCGACGATCAGCATCTGCGCTTCGGAATCCTCGATCTGGAACAGCTGGTCGTCGAGCGAGCCCAGCGGATGCAGCCAGGTGATCGCGAGCCGCGACAATTGCGCGGCGACGCCGGCGCACCAGCTGTCGGCGCGGTTGGCGGTGAGCAGCGCGACGCGGGTACCAGGCGCAAAGCCGAGCCGCATGAACACGCCCTGCATTCGTCCGATCAGGTCGGTCGCGCCCTGATAGCTGAGCGATCCGCCCGGCCATGCGAAGGCGGTGCGCGACGGATAGCGCGCCAGCGCCCGCAAGGTCTGTTCGCACACCGCCGGAAATGCATAGAGCGGATTGCTCATCTCGTTGTCCCTCCCGCCTTTGTCTTTGGCTTTTGTCGTGCCAATGTTGGCGGCAACGCTAACACAATGATGATAGGAAGAAACAACTTGTCCGCCGATCCTCTCGCGCGTTTTCGCGGTCGCCTGCGGCTGCCGCTGATTGCAGCACCAATGTTCTTGGTCTCCGGTGTCGAGCTGGTGGTAGCCGCCTGCCGCAACGGCGTGATCGGTTCGTTTCCGACGGTGAATTGCCGTGAGACGGAACAGCTCGATGCCTGGCTCGGCGACATGGCGCGGCGCCTGCAGGCGCATGCCGATGCAAGCGGCCAAGCGGCCGCGCCGATCTGTCCGAACCTGATCGTGCATCGCTCCAACACGCGGCTGGCCGAGGATCTCGCCGTGCTGCTGCGGCACAAGCCGGAGCTTGTGATCACCTCGGTCGGCTCGCCCGCGCCGGTGCTTGGCCCTCTGCACGATGCCGGCGCGCTGGTTTTCGCTGACGTCGCCTCGATCCGCCATGCCGAGCGCGCGGCAGCAGTCGGCGCCGACGGGCTCGTGCTGCTCACTGCGGGTGCGGGCGGGCAGACCGGCTGGCTCAATCCGTTCGTGTTCGTCCGCGCGGTGCGCGGCTTCTTCGATGGACCGATCGTGCTTGCCGGCGGCATCAGCGACGGCCACGCGCTCCGCGCCGCGGAGGCGCTCGGCTGCGACCTCGCCTATATGGGCACCAAGTTCATCGCGACGCGCGAGAGCATGGCGGACGGCAGGTACAAGCAGATGCTGGTCGACTCCACCGCCGACGACATTCTGCTCACGACGGCGTTCACCGGCCTGCAGACCAACATGCTGCGGCCCTCGATCGAGGCCGCCGGTCTCGATCCCGACGACCTGCCGGCGCGAGGCGCGATCGACATCGGCAAGGACATCGACATCGGCGCCCGCGAAAGCCGCCCCAAACGCTGGCGCGATATCTGGAGCGGCGGTCATTCCACCTCCGGGGTCACCGGGGTGCTCGGCGTCGACGAGCTCGTGGCGCAGACGATCGCGGAGTATGAGGTGGCGAGCGGACGGGTGCGGCTCGCCTGATCCGCCGCGAAACAGCAGCCGCTCAAATCCCGCTCGCCCGCTTAACGCGGCATTAACCATGCCAGTCCCAACAATACAGTCACGGGCCGCCACGGCTGGCCGCCTGGCAGTTTGTGGGAATGCGACATGGCCCTTGAGGCGCTCTCCAAGACCCCGGCAACGCTCGACGAGCTCCGGACCCGGGTGTTCTACGCCCTGCAGCGGCATCCGCTGTGCCGTCAGGTCGAATTCGACATTGTCAGCACGCCGCGCACCCGCCGCACCAACTGGACGGTCAGCCTGCACACGGTCCAGCCCGGCGCCCTCTGGACGGCGCACGAGATCGTCGCCGACATCCAGGAGGCCTATGAGCTTGATGCAGCGGCCTGATTTTCCGGCCGTTTCGGGACAATTTCACCTATTTGGCGTCGTCACGGCACGGTACCGCCGCATTTCACGCGCAGTTTGCGGCGACACCGGCCGGCAATGGAGTAGTTTTTGACCAGAGCCATCACCCTCGCCGCGCTGACATGCTTCCTCCTCGCCGGCGCCGCGATAACAGCCATTTTGGGCCGTGACAGCCTGCCGGCGGCGCAGGCCGACATTGGCCCGGTCGCCAACCGTGCCAGCAAGCAGGATAAGCTCGCCGTCACGACGCTTGCCGCGGCCTCGTTTGAGGCGCCCCAGCCGATTGAGCCTCCCGCCAATCCGTCTCCGCTCCTGTTGCGGGCGCAAGCCGCGATTCCGGGCGCGACCGATACGGTGCGCCAGGCCTATGCCTCCGTCGAGCCCGCCGATATCGGCCTGCCGAAGATCACCGACCCCGTCGATGCGGCTCAGCCGAACATCGCCGAGCCCGCACCCGCGCTGGTCGCCCCCGCGCCGCCGAAGCCCAAGGCTGCGGCCAAGCCGGCGCCGCAGAAAACCTATGCGCTGCTGAGCGACGCCCAGATCGCCGGCATCAAGGACCGCCTCAAGCTGTCGTCGTCGCAGGAATATTACTGGCCAGCGGTCGAGACCGCATTGCGCGCCGTCGCCCGCAAGATCCACGCCAAGCGCCAGGGCGATCCCGCCGTGGGCAACATACCGATCGATCCCGACTCCGAGGAGGTCCAGCAACTGAAGTCGGCGGCGATGCCGCTGCTGTTCCAGCTCCGCGAGGATCAGAAGAACGAGGTTCGTTCGCTGGCGCGCCTGATTGGCCTGGAACGCGTCGCTGCGATGATCTGAGGCAGGGTCCGGCCGAACCGGATCTGCGCTCCTTATGCTCTAGCTGGCCTCCAGCGGCCGCAGCTTCTCCACCTTGCCCTGGGTTTCGACGAGCAGCTGTTTCATGAAGTCCTTGTTGCGCTTCAGCCAGGGCTCGAGCGTCTGCCTGACGTCGCTTGGCGACTTCTTCTCGATGGCCTGCGCCAGGCGGGTCTGAAACGTCCCCCAATCCTTGAACATCTCCTTCAGCAGCGCATCGTCGGAGATGTTGATCGCCGACTTGATGTCGCCGACGGTTTCGAGCTCGCGCATATTGCCCTGTCGCAGGATCGAATCCAGGTTTTCCAGGCATTCGTGGTAGCGCTCCAGCAGATCGTCCCATCGCTTGGCGCTGAAGTCATCGTCCAGGCCCTCGACGGCGTTGTATAGCGGCTCGAGGAACGACCAGCGGAAGCGCCGCGCCAGTCGCAGCAGGATCGACAGGAAGACGATGTCCTTCGGCATGTTCTGCGCGATCATCAGGCGGGGATCCTCGCTGAATGGCGGCATCGGCACGAAGATGATGACGATCGAGAACGGCGTGCTGTCGAGATATTCGAGCCGGGCGACGACAGGCTGATACAGCTTCAGATCGCGGAAGATCGGACTGAGGACCTGCTCACGGCTGCGCCGGCTGGCGATATCCACGTCGGCGAACGAGTTCGCGACATAGCTCGTCAGCTCGTCGAGCCAGGCCCCGCTGTCGTAACGGTTTTGCGCGCGGAGCAGATCCTCCCAGTCGAGCTCCGCCGTGTCGGGACCGGACAACAGCGTGGTGGTGCCGGCATCCGCCTCCAGCACGGCATCCCTCAGGAAGCCGCGCGCGCGATCGGCGGGGGGCAATGGCCTGAGCGTTTCGGCCTTTTGCCGGAACGACAATTCGTCGCTGAACACGATGCGAAGCCGCAGGCGAAACAGCTCTTCCGGCCGGGTGATCTGCAGGAACTGCGCGTGAATGTCCTTCGCCGCCTCGTTGAACTTGGGCGCGTAGTTGGCGTTCAGTCGCGGCCGCAGCGGCGCAGGACCGAAGGTCGGCTTCACGAACAGGTCTTCGAGGAATCGCCGGACGTCGTCCTCGCCGATTCCATAGAACTCGTTCTCCGCCAGCATCGGAAACGAAGGCGAAGAGTCGACCGAGAACCACAGCACCTTGGAGATGAGCTTCAGCGCGCGCTTGTAACCGTCGAACTGGGCAATCTCGGATGCGCACCAGGTCCAATTGTGCTCAGCATTGGTGTGGATGAAGATCAGGCAATCGGCCTTCGCCGTGTTGTCGATCATCCATTGCCGCCATTCGGAGCCGCCGGGAATTTCCTCGCAGACGAAGCATTCCACCGGACGCTGGCCGTCCAGGCTGCTGAGATATTCGAGCCGCGCCTTGAGCAGGCGCGCGAGAAATCTGTCTTCGGCGCGATGGCTGATAAACACCGAGAAATCATTTGGCATGGCAGAACCCGATCTGCATGAATCTTATGCGACGGCTGGCCGTGTCTCATCGGCCGAATGCCGCGGCTGCACATCCTGCCGCGAGCTCAATGATAGCTCGTCTCTGAAATCTGCGATCGCCCGGCGCGAAAAAGAAAAACCGCCCGCCAGTGATTTATCTCACTATACCTTAGGGTGTGCCACGTGCAAGATACCCAGGGACCCGGCGCGCGACGCTCGCCGGGCTCCGGAATGGACTCGCTAAAATTTTTCGAAACTCAGCTGATGTGTCGAACACATCGCTTCATTTTATGCCTTGGCGCCGTTCGCGCGGGCGCGCGACCAATTGAGCCTTCGGCCGTGATCGGTCGGCCGTATCGAGATCAGCAAAAGTCATAGTCGGGGGCAGTTATGCCGAAAACCAAGCAGCAGCATCTCGATCGCGCATTGGGGCCGAAGCGGATACTGGCGCTCGATGGCGGTGGCATCCGCGGCATCCTGACGCTCGAATATGTCAGCGCCATCGAGGCAATGTTGCGCAAGCGGTTCGGCAACAGCGATCTCCTGCTTTGCGATTATTTCGATCTGATCGGCGGCACCTCGACCGGATCGATCATCGCTGCCGGACTGGCCTGCGGAATGACGGCCGACGCGTTGAAGCAGCTCTATCGCGGCATCGGCACCGACGTCTTCCAGGGTTCGTTCTGGCGGCGCGGGCTGCTGGCGCCGAAATTCAAGTCGGATGCCCTGCAGCACGCTCTCGACGCGCAGCTTGGCGCCGACACCTCGCTCGGCGGCGATCGCATCCGCACCGGCCTGATGATCATGACCAAGCGGCTCGATACCGGCAGTCCCTGGCCGCTGCACAACCACCCGGATGCGCCCTTTGCCAGGCAGGACGGCGGGCTGCGGCTGACGCAAGTGGTGCGCGCCAGCACCGCGGCGCCGACCTATTTCAGTCCCCAGGAGATCACGATCTCGTCGCGCTCCGGCAGCACGGTCAGCGGCGCCTTCGTCGATGGCGGCGTCAGCCCGTTCAACGATCCTGCGCTGCAGCTCCTGATGCTGGCGTCGCTCCATGGCCATGGCTTTCGCTGGCCAATCGGCAGGGACAATCTCCTGCTCATCTCGGCCGGCACCGGCGTGTTCAAGTCGACCTTCTCGACGGAGGAAATCGTTCACATGCCGGCGGCCGAGCAGGGCTTGCGCTCGCTGCAATCGCTCATGGACGATTGCGGACGGCATAATCACGGCATGCTGCAATGGCTGACCAACTGCCTGACGCCCTGGTCGATCGATCGCGCGGTGGAAGATATGGTGGCGGACAGTCGGGGCGGACCGCAACTCGCGACCTATGCGCGCTACAACGTGCTGCTGGAAACCACCTGGTTGAAGAAGACGGTCGCGATCGACCGGACGCCGGACGCGCTTGCGAAGATCGCCGCGATGGATGACCCGAACAACATGGACGAGCTTGCCGAGATCGGACGGCTCGCAGCCGTCAGGCAGGTCAAGCCGGAACACTTCCCGTCGGCCTTCGATCTCACGTGATGCCGCGCGAGGTGCCATCTCGACACGCAAGTCGCAGTTTCGACAACCAATTCGCCTTCGGCTATCTTCGTCACCGAGACATGATGATCCAGTCATTCGTCCAGGTGTCGCGATGTCCACAAAGCAAGATGCCGGATCGCCGAACACGGTGGTCCTTTTCAGCGGTCACATGATCGATGCGCCAGATCGAAAAACGCCACGCTTTCCGCCAGACAAGGAGCCTGTTGCGGCCGCTGCGATCGCCGACGCGCTTGCGAAGATCGGTGTTACCAAGGGTGATCTCGCCATTTGCGGCGGCGCCTGCGGCGGCGATCTGTTGTTTGCGGAAGCTGCCCTCGCGAAGGGCATGCAGCTTGAAATCTATATTCCATTCGACGAACCGACGTTCCTTGCCGGCTCGGTCGATTTCGCTGGCGGCAACTGGCGCGCGCGCTATCTCGCGGCGAAATCGCGAGCCGCGCTCCATGTCATGCCCGACGAACTGGGGCCGCTGCCGGCCGGTGAAAACGCCTATGAGCGCGACAATCAATGGATGCTGGAGCGGGCCGCCCGATTTGGCGACAGGAAGCTCGCCTTTGTCTGCCTGTGGAATGGCGAAGGCGGCGATGGTCCCGGCGGCGCCAAGCACCTGATGGATGAGGCCGGGCGCAAGACGACGTGGGTTTATTGGCTGGATACGAAGAAATTATGGGACTGAAGGAATTGCGATATGCCGTCGTGTTTCATGATCATGCCCTATGGCCGAAAGCCGACCCAGGCCGATCCCAAGTTTGGTCCAGCCGAGATCGATTTTAACGCATTGTGGGATCGCGCCTACGTACCCGCCATCAAGGCGCTCGGTTATCAGCCGGTGCGCGCCGACCAGGACACCAGCGCATTGATCGTCAGTGAAATGCTGGAACGGATCTACTTCGCCGATCTCGTGCTGGCCGACATGACGATTCCGAACGGCAATGTCTATTACGAGGTCGGTATCCGCCACGCATCGCAAGAGACCGGGTGCGTGTTGCTTGCGGCCGACTGGTCCAAACAATTGTTCGATGTCGTGCAGATGCGAACCGTCCGCTATCCGCTGCCCGAGGGCGAGATCACGGAGGCGACCGCGGCAGCCATGCAGGCCGCGATCAAGGCGCCCATCAAGGCGCTTGCTGACGGGATTTCGCCGATGCACCAGTCGATCCCGGGCTATCCAGACAAGGTCGACTCGCGCAAGGCGATGACGATGCGGAGCCAGCTCGCCGAGCAAGCTGCGTTTCAGACCAAGATACGCGCGGTGCGCGCGGCGCCCACGGATCAGCGCATGGCGCGGGCCCAAGCGCTGATCGCGACCGAGGGAAGTCCGCCCGCCACTTATGCAAAGGCGCTCGCTTTGTTGCTGATGCTGCGCGACTGCGTCAATGATGCCGCCGACTGGAACATCGTGCTGGATTTCATCGGCAGACTTCCCGACCGCTTCGCCAACGAGCCTGAAGTGCAGGAGAATCGTGCATTTGCCGCGGCCCAGGCCGGCGACGACATCCAGGCCATAGCCGAGATACAGACATTGATTGATTTCGCGGGGCTGACGCCGGAACGGCTCGGCTTGATGGGTGGCCGCCACAAACGCCTCGCCAGAGGCGCACCAGCCGACTCTCCTCGCCGCAAGGAGGAGCTCGAGAAGGCGATCGACTGTTATCAGCAGGGTATGGAGCTCGATCTCAACGCCTATTATTGCTCCAGCAACCTGCCCCGTCTCTATCGCGCCCGGGGAAACCCGGGCGACGAGGATCTTGCGCAGGCCACTGTGCGGGTCGCGATTGCCGCCTGCGAACGGGCCAGACGATTGCAACTTGCCGACGAATGGCTGCGCCCGACGCAGCTTGCCGCGGCCTTTGACCTTGGCGATCCCGACAAGGCCGAGGAACTGGCAATGCAGGTGGTTGCCGAGGGGCAAGCGAAATGGAAAGTGAGCAGTGTCCTTCGCGACCTCGAAGCCAGTCTCCAATACGTCACCGACCCAGCAAAGCACGCGCGATTGTCCGCCATCATCGACAGGATCAAGACGGCCTGACCGCGCGCTTCTCTGGTCATCCGCCTCAGCCGAGCCGCATCGACAGCTCGACGTCGTCGCCGAACGGTACAGACATGTAGCCGTTCGCCGGCGAGCGCACGCGCGCCAGATAGTCGGGGCTGTCGTCGGCGTTGTCGGCGACGACGAAGGCGCCCGGCTGCAGACGGCTCTCCACGAGATCGAGGATATCGGGATAGAGCGCCTTGGCGCCGTCGAGCAGCACGAGGTCGATCGTATCGGGCAGACCCGTGCGCAGCGTTTGGAGTGCATCGCCCTCGCGGATCTCGACAAGGTCATGGAGCCCGCCGGCGACGAGATTGTCCCGGGCACGCACCACCTTGGACGATTCGAACTCGCTGGTGATCAGGCGCCCGCCGCCATTGTCGCGCAGCGCGGCGGCAGGGTGCAGCGTCGAGATGCCGAATGACGTGCCGAACTCGACGATGTTCCGCGCCCGGCTGCCGCGCGCCAGCATGTAGAGCAGCGCGCCGGTCTCGCGCGAGACCGCGAGCGGCACATTGCTCAGCCGGCCGTATAGCGCGCGGTAGTCGGTCTTGCTCCGCATCAGGCGCGCCTGTTCGGTGTCGGAAAGGTCGGCCACCGCGAGCCGGGTTTCCTCGACCGCAGCGGAGGCTTGCGCGAACAGGCGCTCGAGCAGGCCCGCGAGCTCAGGTGAAATGAGGGTGGTCATGTCGGTCTCCGGTGTGAAAGCGGCGCGTCCTTGCGCCTCGCCAGAAATACGAATAATTAGTCGCATTCGCTAATCGCATTCCCCAGGACGTCCATGACCGAACGGCGAAGCTCCTCAATTTCCTCGCGAAAACAGCCGCAACAGGCCCGCTCGACCGAGCTCGTCGCGGCGATTCTCGATGCGGCTGTTCAGGTTTTGACGAAGCAAGGCGCGCAGCGCTTCACCACGGCGCGGGTGGCCGAGAAGGCCGGCGTCAGCGTCGGCTCGCTGTACCAGTACTTCCCGAACAAGGCCTCGATCCTGTTCCGGTTGCAGAGCGACGAGTGGCGGCAGACCACGCGCCTGCTGCGTGACATCCTCGCGGATGCCAAGCGGCCGCCATTGGATCGGCTGCGTTCGTTGGTGCACGCCTTCATCCGCTCCGAATGCGAGGAGGCCGCGGTGCGCGTCGCGCTCAGCGACGCCGCGCCGCTCTATCGCGATGCGCCCGAGGCGCGCGAAGCGCGGGCATCGGGCGAGCGCATCGTCGAAGCCTTCATGCGCGAGGCATTGCCGAAGACGTCAGACGCTGTGCGCGCGACAGCGGGCGATTTGATCACGACGACGCTGAGCACAGTGGGCAAGGATTTTTCGGAGAGCCCGCGAACGCTCGCGGAGATCAAAGCCTATGCCGACGCCATGGCTGACATGTTCTGCGCGTATCTCAGGAGTCTCGGAAAGCGCTGAAGTTCACAGATAGTGCTTGGCGACCAGCAGAAACCCGAGCACGCCGCCGGTCACAGCGAAAACCGTCACGCCGTTGCGGAAACTCACGTAAGCGGCCGACCAGTAAGAAGCCGTCTGGGAGGGCGTCGCGACTTTTTTCGATTTCTGGGGCAAGCCAATTCGCTCCTGAAAAAAGGCGCCGCCATCTGGTCAACACAGATGACGGCGCCCGTCTGAGGGCTTCAGGGCGAAACCCCGCTTCAGCGTAAGCCGCGATCATGAACGGTTCGTATACCGCCGGGCGTCGCAAGCTCGCATGTCAGCTGAAGCGTCGAGGTTCCCCAAAGCATGATCCGGAAAAGTGCGCAGCGGTTTTCCCTCGCGACAAACGCAACGCGTTTGCGCGGAGATCATGCTCAAACCAAGGGCTAAAGCGCGGTGACGATTCGATCCAATCTCATCGCGCTTTAGAACGAAGCGTAGGCATTTCGAAATGCGATGGCGCCGGCCAGCGAGCGCGGCCGCGTGCGCACGGCATGCCCGTCGTTGCCGCTCTGCACGATCCACTGGCCGTTCTCCTGACCCACGATCTTGCCGACGTGGTGACGCCAAACCACGATGGTGCCGACCGAAGGGCCGCCGGCATTGTTGCCGTAGCGCGCCCAGGATCGGGCCAGATTGAATTGCGGACCGGGATCGCTGCCGACCTGGGTGCGCATGAACCACCCGCACCACGCAGCTGGGCGACCGGAATGTGCATAGTGCCGATGATGATGGTGACGGCCGCGGGCTTCGGCAGTTGAAGCGAACGCCAAAAGAACCGCCACAGCGGCGAGAAGTTTACGCATTACAAAGTCCTTCTTGCTGTTGGCAGACCATCCATGTTGTGGGGGGAAGCGCAGCGATGATCTGCGATTGGCTTGCGAAGCGACCGGATCGGTCAGGCGACGCAAAACGAAGGCGGGGCATGGCCCGCGCAGGCGTTTAAGAAACGGGCTATGGCCAAAATATGGCCGGTACGTCTCGTCCGGCGGCCGCGACGCTGCCGAAGACCTCAGGCGTGATCCGCGCGATGGCCGGTAATTTGCTTATCGCGGTTGGGGCTGTCCGGACGAGGACGCGTTGCCGAGCCTCAGGCCCGCCAAGGATAAGCCGCCGATCATGAACCAGTGAGAGAGCTTCTTGGGAGGCGCCAGTCCGTATTCGCTTTCGCGTGGCTCAAGCTCCGCCGGACACGCTTCGCCCTTGCGGCCATCGCATGGCCGCGCCACGCGAAGCCCGCAAGGGCTAAGCGTGGTGCACCATTCAGAATACGATTGCGCACCTCTACCTAATTTAAATACCTATATAATTCTGCTGCGGACAAGGTCGAAGCGTTCCCGACCTATCGCTTCGTCTTGTGAAGGACCAATTTGCCCTGTGAAGCGACATCGCCCCACTTGGCGGACCAATTGACTTCCGAGGCGGAAGGTCGCCCGGTGCCTTTCTGATCCCAGGCTCCCTGCAGCGCAAATAGAGCGCCTTGGGGATCGGCACATCGCAAGATCCAGCAACCGTCGGGCAACTCGATTGGACCTTGGAGGACCCGGCCCCCGCCAGCATCAACGCGCTTGGCAGCCGCGCCGATGTCGTCGACATTGAAGTAATAGAGCCAGCAGGGTTGCGATACGCTCGGAAGTTTGGTGAGCATTCCGCCGATCGTCTGGCCGGCCGCCGAGAACAATTCATACAGGTCGGCCGGCCCGGTTCCAGCGTGAGCTTTCTGCCAGCCAAAAAGCTCGCCGTAAAACGGGAAGATCTTGTTCCGGTCTTCAGCCAGCAACTCGTGCCAGCCCACGCGTCCAGGCTCGTCCAATCCGCTGGACTGCCGTTGGCCATATGTCAGCCCGGAAACCAGTGCGAACGTCGCTCCTTGCGGATCGGCGACCACCGAAATTCGGCCAATATTGCTGGCGGTCGGTGTTACCAGAATGGCGCCCCCACGACGGCGGATCTGCACGGCTTTCGCATCCACGTCATCGACGGCGATGTAGCCGACCCATCTCGGCCTCGCTCCCAATCGCAGCCCTTCTTCCGGGAGATGCATGAGTCCAACTGCCGGGGCGCCGCCTGCAGTAAGCAGCGTGTAGGCGAATTCCGGAGTCGACGCATCTTCCACCGCCCAGCCGATGACCTTGCCATAAAAAGCAGCTGCTGCCGGCATGTCCGTCGTCAGCAACTCATACCAAGCGAAGCGTCCGAGTTGATCGACCAAGCTAATTTCCCCGTTCAAGCGGGCCGACGATTGCGCACTGCATCAAATTGCACCCGTTGCAATCCGCTCCACGGGCGCGGATTCTCGATTTAATCGACCAAATTGCGCGATATCGTTCATGAAGATGAATGCAATCAGAACGAGCTCTATTACATTTTGTGTATACCGTAATTCTTGTCTGCCTCGTTCGCTCGGCGTAAGATCGTGCTTCGGAAGTCCTTTCTTCCAAACTGGGAGGATGCGGCCATGCAGCGAGCGAAGCAAGCTTCGAGAAAGAAGCGAACGACCAACGCCGCGGTACCGGCGCTGGGATTAGCCGGTCTGACTTTTTCGCTCGCGGGCAGCGCATATGCCTCCGCCGTGCCCTCCGGCGACGTCCAACACAAGCCGAACTTCGCGCCGGGCCATATGACGACGCTCAGTGAGGAAGAACTCGCCGACGTTAGTCTCGCCACCTTCCACCTCAATCTCATCGACGATGAAAGCGTCGGAGGCCGCGTGCTGCTCGCGCGGGGATGCGGTGGTTGCCGTGGCTGCGGAGGCGCCAGAGCTTGCGGAGGCTGCAGGGGTTGCGGAGGATGCAGGGCCTGCAGAGGCTGCCGCTGCGGTGTCGGTTGCGGTGGATGTGGCGGCTGCGGCGTTGGTTGGATCGGCGTAGGCGTGCCATTGGTCTCATGCGCAGGCTGCTGTGCATCCTGGGGCCGCTGCCGCTGGTGCTAGCGCTGGGCGTCGACACGTCGCGATTTTATTGGCCGGGCGCCCGAACGACCCGGCCAAATTTTTGCTTTCGTTATCCATTTGCCGCGCCTGGCTGATCAGCTTGCCGATGGTGGGCGAGTGTGATCCAAATTGCTCGCAGAATGCCGGTGGCCGAACGCGGCGCACAAGCCGCGCGATGCCAATGGTCGGCCGCGCGCCGGCGATCGGAAGTGACAGCAACAGGATCAGCGTGCCGCCCCGATGACAGTCAATGGCAAGAGCCGCACCGCGAAGCAGAGCCGCAAGGGCATTTTGCGATTCGCGCCGAACTTCACCGCCTATGTGATTCCTCCCGATGTGGTCTGCCTCTATTCCGAGAACCGCAAATTCTTCCTGCACGGTGATCTCTATTGTGCGGTGGCCGCGGCGATCGGCAAGAATGGTAAGGCTGCACCAGAGATCGTTCGCCAGCTCTCAAAGAGTTTTCCCGCCGACAAGATCGAGGAAGCGATCAGGCGGCTGCTAGAGCGCCGATATGTCGTAAGCGGAGCGCCGCACGCGTTCGCAGGCGCCGTCGATGGATATTGGGCGAGTCTCGGCCTCCCCCCCGAGGTCGCAGAACAGAATCTCCGCGATTGCCCCGTGCGGGTCGAAGCGATCGATGTCAAAGGCGCCAACGAACTTGCCGCGGCCTTGAGCAAGCTCGGTGTTCGGATCACCAAGCGGTCGCCCAAGCTCACGATCACACTGGCGAACGACTATCTTGACCGACGGCTCGTCGAATTGAACGGAAAGCGCTTTGGCGATGGGACGCCCTGGCTGCTGGCGCAGCCGTCCGGCGTGTTTCCGCTGGTGGGACCCGTGTTCAAGCCGGGCGAGAGCGCCTGCTGGACTTGCCTGTTCGATCGCATGATACGCAATCGGGAGATCAAGGGATTTCTCGATCGCAGAGCGGCGCAGGTGGTCGCCGTATCGCCCCTGGTCGGCGACGCCGTCGGACAGATCGGCATCCACTTCGCTGCTGTTGAAATCGCAAAAGCGATTGCCTCGGGATTTCGTACCGATCTGCGCGACCACATCGCAAGCTTCGACCTGACCGGTGCCGTCATTGCCAAGCATTACGTCGCGCGACGCCCGCAGTGTCCTACCTGTGGCAGCAGGAAGCTGCAGAGTCCGCGCCGGGCGGCAGCGCCGATCGAGATCGCGGAGGGCGGAAAGCTCGTCATGACCAGCGGCGGTTACCGCGCCGTGACGTCGCGAGCCACCGTAGCACGGTTCCGCAAGCACGTCAGTCCGCTGACCGGCGTCGTCTCACGGCTCGAGCGGATCGAGGCCGATCTGCCGATGAACACGAATTTTTTCGCCTACCACAATTTCTCGGCGCCGGCCTGGAACGTCGACCAACTCAGATCCGGATTAAGCGGCGGCAGCTTCGGCAAGGGCTCCACAGCCGAGCAGGGCGAGGCAAGCGCGTTGATGGAGGCGATCGAGCGCTATTCGGGTATTTTCCAGGGGGACGAGATCAGGACGAAGCGCCGCTTTGTCGATTTCGCTCCCGGCGACGCTCTTCTTCCCAACGAAGTACAGCTTTTCAGCGACGCGCAGTTTCAAGGCAGACATACCTCGCAGCCGGACGATTCACATCTGGTGCCTGAGCCGCTCGATCCCTCGACCAAGACGGAGTGGTCGCCGGTCTGGTCGTTACGCGACAAGCGTTTCAAACATCTTCCAACGGGCCTCTTGTACTTCTTCTATGGCGGCTTCCACACCGATTCCAACGGATGCGCGGCCGGCAACACCCGGGAGGAAGCCATCGTTCAAGGCTTCCTCGAACTGGTCGAACGCGACGCCTACGCGATCTGGTGGTACAACCGGCTGCAACGTGCAGAAGTCGACCTCGCGCAATTCGAAGATCCCTATGTGCGGGATCTGCAAGCCCAGCTTGCCGATGCGGGGCGCAGGCTTTGGGTGCTCGACATCACCAGCGATCTCGGCATTCCCTCTTACGTGGCGATCATCCATTGGACGCAGAACGGGCACGAAAATATCGAATTCGGTTCCGGCTCGCATTTCGATCGCCGCATAGCCCTGCTGCGTTCCCTCACCGAGCTGACCCAGTTCATGTCGATTGGCATGATGGGCGGCGGAAGTGGCGAGAAGCCGACGCTGGACGGTGTCACGCCGCTGCGACTGGACGATTATCCGTTCCTGATCCCCAGCGACAATCCGATCGTGCCGTCGGCGCCGAGCCTCAAGGTTCACGACAACGCGCGCGACCAGGTCAATGCCTGCATCGAGATTGCCACCGCCGCGGGATTTGATTTCCTCGTGCTCGACCAGACGCGGCCCGATGTCCAGGTGCCCGTCGTCAGAGTGCTCGTTCCGGGGTTGCGACATTTCTATCGCCGCTTCGCGCCCGGCCGACTTTACGATGTTCCGATGAAGCTCGGATTGCTGAATCGTCCGCGACTGGAAAGCGAGCTCACGCCATTCCTTCCACACACCTGAAGGCTGGCTCGTTGCGCAACTTCCGGAAAACGATGCTCAGGAAGATCGCACCCGTCATCGTCGCCCGATTGAACGGTCGTTGCTCCCTTCACATGCAGGCGGACGGAAGCATCGCTGCAGGCTTGGGCGGCTACTCGATCAATCTGGGACAATTCAGTGCGGCAGCGGTCGACCGTGCGGGACATCTCACCAGCGGCCTGCCGCTCGCCTCCTTTGCGGGCAAAGGCGTCCTCGCGAGGCAGGTTCATGCCCTCGTGCGGCGACTGGCAGGGCATGGATTTCTCGAATACCGCTTATACTCTCCGCGTGACGAGCAAGACCTCGTGGTCATCGAGCCGCAGGTCGCCGAATACTGGCCACAACGCGCAAAGCTGGGGAACGGTGATACCATTGTGTTGTCGCGCTTCGCCTATCTGCGCCGGCGCGGCAGCGAGATGGTGCTGGAATCGCCGCGCGCCGGCGCGCTGTTTCGGATTTTCGATCCCGCCATCGCTGCCACCCTCGCTGCCCTGTCGCGGCCTCAGAAGATCAGCAACCTTCGCCGCCATGCGGCCTCCGCGAACCTCGATCTGCTTGGATTGCTGATCGACAGCAAGATGCTGATCAAGCTCAATGCGAAAGACGGCGACGGCCTTCGGGTGAATGAAGGCGACGGCAATCTCGTTCTCTGGGACTTCCACGATCTCGTGTTTCATACGAGGAGCACGGAGGGCCGGCACACCAATCCAGTTGGCGGCGCGTTCACCCATGCGGGCGTCGTTCCACCGCTACCCGCGGTGCGTCCGCCTTGGCCCGGCAAGAAGATCGACCTCGGCAAATTCTCCACGTCGGGGTCGGTCTCGCACTTCGCGAAGCTGTTGCGCGAACGCCGTTCAATACGAGATTTCGACGACCAGCATCCGGTCACGCTCGCCGAGCTCGCGCAGTTTCTCGACACGACAGCCCGCGTGCTGTCGGAATGGAAGATCGGCGCAGATTTTGACGGCGATCCCGAGGTCACCTACAGCGCAAGACCCTATCCGTCGGCAGGCGGCGCGTACGAGCTGGAACTATACTTGGCGGTCTTGAACTGCAGGGAGCTTGCACGTGGACTTTACCACTATGACGCGGGCAGCCACGCGCTTGTCGCGATCGACACCTCCGCCCAACAACTCCAAGCGCTTTCTACGGCGGCCGAGTTTGCCATGGACGCATCCGGTCCACCGCAGGTCTTGATCACGATCGCCGCGCGCTTTGGGCGGATCTCCTGGAAATACAGCTCAATCGCATATTCGCTGATCCTGAAGGACGTCGGCAACCTGATGCAGACGTTCTATCTGACGGCGACCGACATGGGCCTTGGTGGCTGCGCAATCGGCACCTGCAACATCGATCTGTTCGCAAAAATGACGGGGCTTGAATTCCACGTGGAGAGCCCGGTCGGTCAATTCGCGCTCGGGCGCGGCAGGAAACCGGCCCCCTCTAGCTAGAGCGGAGGTCTTTCGAATGTTTACGGCCTGGATCGCACGCGAATGGCGCCCAGGGGCGGGATTCGGCTTCGCCCTTCGGGCTACGCCGGGACGAGCCTTCGTGCGGATGGCTTGTCGGCTACGGCCGCGCTGAATGGTGCCCCTGGCCGGAATCGAACCAGCACTCCTTGCGGAACTCGATTTTGAGTCGAGCGCGTCTACCAGTTCCGCCACAGGGGCATTCGCAATGGTCCCGGCCGGGAAGGCCGGGGTCGCGAAGCGCGGCGGACTATAGCGGGCGGCCCGTCACGGTCAACCCGCGCGGACCGGATGTCCCGCGCCCCGGCAGCGGAATTTCCGGGGGGTGTGATCCCAGGGACGACGCAACGCCGTCGCCGTCCGTATGGCGGTCACGGAAGAGTTTGCCCGGCGGCGGCCGCGTGCCACCGTGCCGATGCCCGGCCGCGGCTGCGGCAACCTACGCCGGGACGGAGGCGCGAGCGTAACGGTATTGTCCGGTTCGTCGATCTCGATGATGCACATGAACGCAGGGTGCTCAATCCGAGTCTTTTCTTTTCCGATGAGTTGCAGGCGGCGATGACCCAGTGGCGCCTGCGCGTTCCGACGCATCATCGACTGAACGCGATCTGACTGCGGCGGACGGCGGCCGTCACGGTCAACCCGCGCGGATGTGATTGTCCTGCGCCTCGACAGCGGTATTTTCACGCGATACGACCGCAATCGACGACCTTGGAGCAGGGCCCATGACCCTCCCGAACGATGCCCGCAGGAGGACCGACGTGACGATTGCCACTGCCCATCCGTCGCATGCTTCCGCCGCCGGCAATCCGGCGCTGACCTCGGCCCTGGCGATTGCCGTGATCGCGGCGGCGACCCTGGCCGGCGCCTGGTTCTTCCAGCTCGTGCTGGAGATCATGCCCTGTCCGCTCTGCCTCGAGCAGCGCTATGCCTATTACCTCGCGGTGCCGCTCGGCGCCCTCGTCGCGGTCGCGGCCGCCCGCGGCGCGCCGCGTCCGGTGCTGCTCGCCGGCCTTGCAATCCTCGGCCTCGCCGCGCTCGCCAATGCCGGGCTCGGCACCTATCACGCCGGCGTCGAATGGGGGTTCTGGCCGGGGCCGACCGATTGCACCGGCCCGATGGTGGATTTCGGCAAGGCCGGCTCGCTGCTGGACCAGCTCGACAAGGTCAAGGTGGTCCGCTGCGACGAGGTACAGTGGCGCTTCCTCGGCATCTCGCTGGCCGGTTACAACGTGCTGATCTCGCTGGTGATGGCCGCGATCGCCGGTTGGGGCGTGATGAAGGCCGTGAGGGCCTGAGGTCGAGCCGTACGGTTTTCTCGTTATCCGTCATGCTGAGGAGGCCGCGAAGCGGCCGTCTCGAAGCATGCACGGGCACTGACCGGGCCGTTCATCCTTCGAGACGCGCGGAGCCTGTCATCGGGCCGCGCTTCGCGCGGACCCGGTGGCGCTCCTCAGGATGACGGGATCGATACGTGCGCCAGGCCTAATCGTCGACGTCGTCCTGCGGCCGGCCGAACAGATGGATGATGCCCGGCGTCGAGATGGTGACGAACAGGAAGCGCGACAGATGATGCGCGCCGACGAAGATCGGGTCGATGTGCAGCGTCAGCGCCAGCGCCAGCATCGCGTCCATCGCGCCCGGCGCGAAGGCGACCACGACGTCGGCGAGCCGCACATGGGTGGTGAAGCCGATCACCGCGACGAACACGGCCGAAATCAGGATGGCAATCGCAAACGAGCCAAGCCCGGCATTGACATGGCTGAGCAGGGTCGAGGTTTTCATCCGCGCGAAGCGGGTGCCGATGATGGCGCCGATGCCGACCAGCGCGATGTTGCGGAGCCAGGGCGGCAGGCCGCCATCGACCAGCCCGGAGCCGTGCAGCAGGCTGGAGGCGAGCATCGCGCCGAACATCCAGCTGGCGGGGAATTTGATCCAGCGCAGCAGCAGCGAGACCCCGATCGATAAGCCGACCAGCGCGACGAGGCCGAACGGCGAGGCGACCGAGGTCGGCAACGGCGGCGGCGCGGCATGCGTCACCCCGGTCAGCGCCAGCACCAGCGGCAGCGCCGCGGTCAAAATGATCACGCGCATGGTCTGCACCACCGCGATCGCCGCGACGTCGGCGCCCTTTTCCGCTGCGAGGATCGTGATCTGCGACAGCGCGCCCGGGCTGCCGGCAAGGAAAGCCGAGGTCTGGTCCCAGCCATGGACGCGTTGCAGATAGAGGCTCGAGCCGAAGGTCGAGCAGAACGTCGCCAGCGCCAGCAGGCCGATGGTGAGCGGATAGGAGCTCATGTGCTGCAGCAATTGCTGCGACATCAGCGAGCCCAGGGAGATGCCGAGCAACAGCAACACCGATTGCGTCAACACCGCCGGCACCGCGAGCAGCCGTCCGGCCAATGCGGCAATCGCGACCGCGACCATCGCCCCCGAGATCAGGCCGCCCGGCAATTCTGCCCACAGAAACAGCAAGCCGCCGACGGTGCCGATGACGAGGGTCTCGAGCCCGTTCAGGACTTTGCTGCGGTCGGGAATGGCCGTTGCCATCGAAGCGCGGATCAGGGTCACGCCGCCTTATGGCAAATTCGCGTGAACGCGACAAATGCATCTCGCGATTGCAGCATTGCGCCCCGGCTCGCGCGGCGCACAGATTTTCACCCTTCGAAACAAGCTGAGGATCGAGGCGATGATTGCCCGGCAAACTCGTCATGCCCGGGCCTTGTCCCGGGCATCCACGTCTTTGTTTCGGTGGGAAGAAAGACGTAGATGGCCGGGACAAGCCCGGCCATGACGGCGCGGAGAGTCAGCTGGCTCCGAGTGCGACGGCCCTCCGTGAAACGGGAGGGCATGCGCATCAAACCTGTCCGGGCGTTACTTCGTCGCCGCGGGCGCAGCAGCTGCGCCGCCCGACTTCTCCTTCTTGCACTCGGAGCGGAATTTCTTGCGCTCCTTGCCGTGCAGCCCCTTGGCGTCGGCTTCCTTCGAGCATTCCAGCGACTGGGCGGTGCGCGGCTTCTTCTCGGCCGGCGCCTTGGTCTCGGCCTTCGGAGCAGCGTCCTTGGCGGCGGGCGCGGCCGTTTGCGCGAAAGCTCCGCCCATCAGCAGCAGGGAGGCAAGGGCGGTTGCGGACGCGAGCGTGGAAATCGTCTTCATGGGGCACCTCGTGAGGGAAAGAGGGTCGAAACGTCGCGCGACGATGCTGAACCGTGGATGAACATGCAGTGGTCCCGCCGCCACAATATTTTAACGCGCTGGCGCGCTGGCGCGTTGTCGCAAGTCGGGGTTGCGCTAGGATAATGGTCTTACGCCAATGCCCCCCACGGGAAACCAACGGGAAACCAGGGATGACGGGAGACCAGGGATGACCATTCAAACCAGATTGTTGTGCGTGATTGCGGTGTCGGGCTTTGCAGCCTTTGCGGCGAGCGCGCCGGCGCAGGCCCTGACCGCGCAGGAATGCAGCGCCAAGTACCAGGCGGCCAAGTCGGCCGGCACCCTCGGCGGCCAGAAGTGGAATGATTTCCGCAAGGCCCAGTGCGGCGCCGACGCGACCCCCGCTGCGGCGCCCGCCGCTCCGCCGCCGGCAGCCGCCGCGCCCGCTCCGGCCGCGCCGAAGGAAGCCAAGCAGGCGCCCGCTGCGGCACCGGCGGCGCCGTCAGGACCCGCCGTGTTTCCGAACGCCATCGATCCCAAATACGCCAAGGAGTCCGAAGGCAAGGGACGCATGCACACCTGCGTCGACCAGTACAACGCCAACAAGGCCACCGGCGGCAATGGCGGCCTGAAGTGGATCCAGAAGGGCGGCGGCTATTACAGCGAATGCAACAAGCGCCTGAAGGGCGCCTGAGTCGTTGCCCGTACGGATGTTCGACGAGAGCGGCCGGCGCGAGCCGGCCGCTTTTCTATGGCGGCTAGCTCTGGAGCTATTGGCTGTCCGTGAGCAGCTTGTCCGCCGACTGCGCCAGCAATTGCGCGCGCTTGCGCGGGCCGCGCTCGAGGAACAGCAGGCTCTGGCCGAAGATGAAGCAGTAGAACAGGAAGGCCTGCGCATCGGCCTCTTCGGTCGGCTGCCCGGTGGCGCGATAGAGCTGGGCGACATTCTTCAGCCGCGCGGCATCGACGCTCGCGGCGGCGGCGGCCGCGGCCTCATCGGTGCGCGCCCATTGCCGGATCGCGAGCTCCACCGCCATCGCCTCGGTGTTCATGCGCTCCGAATACAGTGTGATGATCGCCTTCAGCCGCTCGCGCGCGCTGGCGCCGTCGAGCGCGGTGTGCTTCTCGATCGATGCGATGCGGCCGTCGCGCCAGCGCGTCAGCATGGCCTCGAGCAGCGCGGCGCGATCCCTGAAGCGGCGGTAGAAGCCGCCCTTGGTGACGCCCAGATTCTTCGCCAGCACCTCGACCCGCACCCCGTCGACCCCGCTATGCGCGAGTTCGGCGAAACCGGCCGCGACCCAGACGTCGCCTTTGCTTTCAGTCATGTGATCTCCGCGTACCCCCTCTGATACGGTACCGTATTGCTAGCGCGCCTCGTCCCTGATACGCTACCGTATCAAGAATCGAAAGGAGGGATCCGATGGAAGGCGAGGCGACCTATCGCGGCACGGTCTATCCCTGGCACTGCGACCATATCGGCCACATGAACGTCATGTGGTATGTCGGCAAGTTCGACGAGGCGAGCTGGAACATGTTCGCGCGGCTCGGCCTGACGCCGAGCTATCTGCGCGAGTCCGGCCGCGGCATGGCTGCCGTGCAGCAGAACATCTCCTACAAGCGCGAGCTGCTCGCCGGCGACCTCGTCGAGGTCAAGAGCCGGCTGGTCGAGTTCCGCGACAAGTCGATCCGTGTCCTGCACGAGATGCGCAATGCGGAGACCGGCGAGATCGCCGCGACCTGCGAGATCGCGGCCGTGCATATCGATCGCGCCGCGCGCAAGGCGGCGCCGTTTGCGCCCGCGATCCGCTACGCCGCGATGCCCCATCTCGTCCCGTCAGAACCCGTGAGTGCTTGATCCGCCATGTCCCGCTTCGAGCCGAAGAATCCCAACTATCGCGCGGTCGCGACCGATACGTTCGCGCGTCAGCGCGCGATGCAGACGCTTGGTATCTCGATCGCGCGCATGGAGCCCGGTGAAGTCGATCTCGCGATGCCCTATGCGCCGGAATTCTGCCAGCAGAACGGCTTCGTGCATGCCGGGATCATCACCGCGGGCCTCGACAATGCCTGCGGCATCGCCGCCTTCACGCTGATGCCCGAAGGCTCCGACATCCTCACCGTGGAGTTCAAGACCAATCTGCTGGCGCCGGCCCGCGGCGAGCGGTTCGTGTTCCGCGGCGTCGTGGTCAAGCCCGGCCGCACGCTGACCGTCTGCGACGGCCGCGCCTATGCGATCCAGGACGGCGTCGAGACGCTGGTCGCAACCATGAGCGGCACGCTGATGGCGCTGGCGCGGCGGGAGCCGCGTATGGTCGCGGCGGAAGGCTAATCCCATCATGCTGAGGAGCCGCGTAGCGGCGTCTCGAAGCATGCACGGCCCGGCTAGTGGCCGTCCATCCTTCGAGGCTCGCTCCGCTCGCAATGACGGGACTGAAAGCAGCGGCGCCCAATATCTGCGCATCCTCTTGGGCCCGCTGCATTGACAACCCACCATCGCGGCGACCTGATAGGCGGATGCGTCGCGCGAGCTTCCTGCCATGATCGCCAGCCTCAGCCTGATCCTGCTCTGCCAGCTGGTCGGCGAGGTCGCCGTGCGCGCGCTGGCGGTGCCGGTGCCGGGTCCGGTGGTTGGCCTCGTGCTGATGCTGTTGCTGCTGTTGGCGCGCGACCGCTTTCCGGCGCTGGCGCGCGGGCCGCTCGGCGATGACGGCGTCGAGAGCGCGAGCCGCGGCATGCTCGCCAATCTCTCGCTGCTGTTCATTCCGGCCGGCGTCGGCGTGGTGCAGAAGCTCGATCTGCTCGCCGAGCACGGCATCGCGGTCCTGGTGATCCTCGCGGTGTCGGTCATCGTCACGCTGCTGGCGACGGTTGCGACCTTCGTTGCGGCGAGCAGTTTGTTGTCGCGCGAGGAGGAGCGGCCGTGAACGACAATCCGTTTTCGCTCTGGGTCTACCTCTCGCAGTCGCCGCTGCTCTGGCTGACGGTGACGCTGTTGACCTATGCGGTGGCCGACGCGGTGTCGCTGAAGACTAGGCGGCACCCGCTCGCCAATCCCGTGCTGCATTCGGTGTGGATCATCGGCGTATTCCTGCTGCTAACCGGGACCACCTACACCACCTATTTTGCCGGCGCGCAGTTCGTGCACTTCCTGCTCGGGCCGGCGACGGTGGCGCTCGCGGTGCCGCTCTACGAGAACCGCAGGCGGGTCGCGGCGGCGATCCTGCCGATGCTGGTTGCGCTCGCGATCGGCTCGCTGACGGCGATCGTCTCGGTGGTGCTGCTGGCGCAGGCGTTCGGGCTGCCGCGCGACGTCATCCTGTCGCTGGCGCCGAAATCGGTCACCGCCGGCGTTGCGATGGGCATCAGCGAATCCCTGCATGCCGATCCCTCGCTGACCGCGGTGTCGGTGATCCTCACTGGCATCATGGGGGCGATCATCGTCACGCCGCTGATGAACTTCACCGGCATCACCGACTTTCGCGCCCGTGGCTTTGCGGCGGGCATCGCCGCCCATGGCATCGGCACCGCGCGCGCCTTCCAGGTCGACGAGGTCGCCGGCGTCTTTGCCGGGATCGCGATGAGCCTGAATGCGCTGGTGACCTCGCTGCTGGTGCCGCTGGCTGTAACATATCTGCTGCGCTAATCCCGGCTGCAGGGCAGTTTTGTGCTATTGGTATGGCGTTGAGCAGCAAATCCTTCTAGGGTCGCCGCCTCAAACGCGAGTCTGTTCCCCTTGGTGTTCTCCGCAACTCAAAGCATGCTTGGGCTGGCATCGGGCATGCTGGTCGGCTTTTCGCTGGGCCTGGTCGGCGGCGGCGGCTCGATCCTTGCCGTGCCGCTGATGGTCTATGTGGTCGGCGTGCCGGAGCCGCATGTCGCGATCGGCACCTCGGCGATCGCGGTCGCTGCCAACGCCGCGGTCAATCTCTCCAACCACGCCCGCGGCGGCACCGTGATCTGGTCCTGCGCGCTGGTGTTCGCGCTGTCGGGCATGCTGGGCGCGTTCGGCGGCTCGATCCTCGGCAAGATGCTGGAGGGGCAGAAGCTGCTCGCGCTGTTCTCGCTGGTGATGCTGGTCATCGCGGGCCTGATGCTGAAGAACCGCGCGCGGGTCGGGCTGACCGACGTCAAGATATCGATGTCCAACATGCCCGCGATCATCGGCCTCGGGCTTGCCACCGGAACCATGTCCGGCTTCTTCGGCATCGGCGGCGGCTTTTTGATCGTGCCGGCGTTGATGCTGGCGACCGGGATGCCGATCATGAACGCGGTCAGTTCCTCGCTGGTGGCCGTCACCGCCTTCGGCATGACCACGGCCCTGAGCTATGCGTGGTCCGGGCTGGTGTCGTGGGGCCTGGCGGGGCTATTCGTCGCCGGCGGCATCGCGGGCGGCCTGCTCGGCACAAGCAGCGCCCGCCACCTGTCGGAACGGCGCGGCGCGCTTAATATCGTGTTTGCGACTGTGATTATCGTGGTGGCGATCTATATGCTGCTGCGTAACATCAATGTGTCCTGAACGTAGAAGGGCGAAGTGCCCTTGCGAAAGCCAGCCATGACCCAATTGACGAAATCGCCCTTGATCAACGCCGGTGCCACCCGCCGCGGCGCGCTCGGCCTGATCGGTGCCGGCATCGCACTCATGGCCGCGGGCGCCGCGCGCGCCGAGGACGACAATGTCCTGACCGAGGAGCAGGTGCTGCGCGATCCGGATATTCCGGTGATCGGCAATCCGAAGGGCGACATCACCATCGTCGAATGGTTCGATTACAACTGCCCGTATTGCCGCAAGCTTGCGCCGGAACTGCGCCAGGTGGTGCAGGACGACGGCAAGGTCCGCCTCGTGCTGAAGGATTGGCCGATCCTCGGGCCGGTCTCCAAGGTCGCGGCGCGGATGGCGCTGGCGGCGAAGTACCAGGACAAGTTCGACGTCGCGCATGAGGCGATGATCTCGGTCAATTCGCGCATCACCGAGCCGCGCATCGCCGAATTGCTTTCGGGCGCCGGCCTCGACATGGATCGCCTGAAGAAGGATCACGACGCCAACGCCAAGACGATCGACGCGATCCTTTCGCGCAACAACGAGCAGGCACTGGCATTCGGCTTCAACGGCACGCCGTCGTTTATCGTCGGCAAGTACCGCGTGCCGGGCGTGCTCAGCATGGATCAGTTCGAGCAGGTGATCGCCGACGCCCGCAAGGCCAATATGGGCCGCAAGACCGAGCAGAACTAGACGCGCTTCCTGCGACGAAAATGGCCTCTCCGGCGCCGGAGAGGCCATCTGCTTTTGTGTCGGCTTGAAAGCAATCGTTACTTCGCCGCGATCTTGTCCCACTGCTCGCGGGTGCGCGTCTTCAGCAGGTTCCAGTCATGCGCCGCGACGTCCCAATTGACGATGGTGCGCGTGTCCTGCGCCACCTCGCCACTGGCGACGCTCGACGTCCGCATCGAGTCATAGACATAAACGCCGCATATCAGCAGCAGCGCGCCCAAAATCATGCCGAAAAAGGTCCGCATCGCTTAATCCCTCCGGTGTCGAAAGCATAACGTTGTGGGGCTCGGTGTGGTTCCGGCGATCGATCAGCTGCGCGCGAACGCCCGCATCACGTAATCGATGAACACGCGCACGCGCGGCGAGAGCTGGCGGTTGCGCGGATAGAGCAGGTTTACCGGCACCGATGGCGGCGGACATTGCTGCAGCACCGCGACCAGCGTTCCGTTGGCAAGATCGGTTTCGACATGGAAGCGCGGCACCTGCACGAGGCCGAGACCGAGTTTGGCGCTCGCGAGATAACTCTCGGGGCCGGTCACCGACATCGGCGCCGGCAGCGGAAATTGTTTCAGCACGCCGTCGATCACGAACTCCATCGGCCGCAGGCGTCCGGTCGTCAGTGAGCGGATGCCGATCATGCGATGGCCGTCGAGTGCGAACGGATCGACCGGCGTGCCGAAGCGCGCAAGATAATCCGGCGTCGCGCAAGTCAGCCGCTCCAGCATCGTGACCTGCCGCGCGATCATGTCGCTGTCGGGCAGCTTGCCGAAACGCAGCACGCAGTCGACCCCTTCGCGGATCAGATCGACCCAGCGGTCGCTCTCGCTCATGTTGATCTCGATGTCGGGATATTCGGCGAGGAAGCCCGGCAGGTTCGGCAGCAGGAAGTGCCGCGCCAGCGTGCCCTGCACCTCGAGCCGCAGCAGTCCCTTCGGCCGCGCGCCGCCGAAGGCGCCCTCGGCGTCTTCGAGGTCGGCGATCAGCGACAGGCAGCGGCGGTAGTGCGCCTCGCCGTCGAGCGTCGGACGCACCGTGCGCGTGGTGCGCTCGAGCAGCCGCACGCCGAGCCGCGCCTCCAGCCCCTTCACCGCGTCCGTCACCGTCGAGCGCGGCAGCCCCAGATCCTCGGCGGCGAGCGAAAAGCTGCGCCGCTCGACCACCCGGGTGAACACGCGCATCGCGTCGAAACGGTCCATCTATTATCCGATAATGGCGAATAGTGATGTCAGAAGATGCATGATTATCCGGTGGATGCCAAGGCATAGCGTCCTCCCATCGAGCGCGGCGCGGCCGCCCAACCCGATGGGAGACTAAAATGACCAACCAAACCAACAAGGTAGCCCTGGTGACGGGTGCCTCACGCGGGATCGGCGCGGCGGTTGCCGAACGCCTCGCCAGCGACGGCTTCACCGTCGTCATCAACTACTCCGGCGACGCCAAGCCGGCGCAGGCGGTGGCCGACAGGATCGAGGCCGCCGGCGGCCGGGCGCTGACCGCGAAGGCCGATGTCAGCGATGCCAGCGCGGTGCGCGGCATGTTCGACGCGGCGGAAGCCGCCTTCGGCGGCGTCGACGTGCTGGTCAATAATGCCGGCATCATGAAACTCGGCAAGATCGCCGACAGCGACGATGCCGCGTTCGACCAGCAGGTCGCGGTCAATTTGAAGGGCAGCTTCAACACCATGCGCGAGGCGGCGCGCCGGCTGCGCAACGGCGGACGCATCGTCAACTTCTCGACCAGCGTCGTCGGCACCAGGCTCGAGACCTACGGCATCTATGTCGCGACCAAGGCCGCGATCGAGTCGTTGACCGCGATCCTGTCCAAGGAGTTGCGCGGCCGCGGCATCACCGTGAATGCGGTCGCGCCCGGGCCGACCGCGACCGATCTGTTCCTGCACGGCAAGTCGGACGAGCTGATCGACCGCTTCGCCAAAATGGTCCCGCTGGAGCGGCTCGGCACGCCCGATGACATCGCCTCTGTCGTGTCGTTCCTCGCCGGCCCCGACGGCTCCTGGATCAACGGCCAGACGCTGCGCGCCAATGGCGGCCTGGTCTGACGTCTTCACATCTCCAACCCAACGCGCATTCAACCGACTTCACAAGGATATTTGTCATGAAACAGGTCATCGTCATCACCGGCGCCTCGAGCGGCTTCGGCCGCCTCACCGCCAACGCGCTCGCCAAGGCCGGCCACACCGTCTACGCCTCGATGCGCCACACCATCGGCCGCAACGCCGCCGCGGTCGCCGATATCGAGGGGTTCGCGCGCGACAACAAGGTCGACCTGCGCTCGCTCGAGCTCGATGTCGGCTCGCAGGCGTCGGTCGATGCGGCGCTTGCGCAGATCGTCGCCGAGGAAGGCCGCCTCGACGTCGTGATGCACAATGCCGGCCACATGGTGTTCGGCCCGGCGGAGGCGTTCACGCCCGAGCAGCTTGCCGAACTCTACGACGTCAACGTGCTCTCGACCCAGCGCGTCAATCGCGCGTCGCTGCCGCAGCTGCGCAAGCAGGGCAGGGGGCTCGTGGTCTGGGTGTCGAGCAGCTCTTCGGCCGGCGGCACGCCGCCCTATCTCGCGCCATATTTCGCGGCCAAGGCCGGCATGGACGCGATGGCCGTTATCTATGCCCGCGAGCTGTCGCGCTGGGGCATCGAGACCTCGATCATCGTGCCCGGCGCCTTCACCGGCGGCACCAACCACTTTGCGCATTCCGGCCGTCCCGCCGACGAAGCGCGCGTCGCCGAATATGAGGCCGGTCCCTATGCCGGCTTCGGCGAGGAGATCATGAAGGCGTTCGCGGCGATCGTGCCCGAGGATGCCGACGCCTCATCGGTCGCGGACGCGATCGTGAAGGTGGTCGACACGCCGTTCGGCAAGCGGCCGTTCCGTGTCCACATCGATCCGACCCAGGATGGTGCCGAGGTTGCATTCGCTGTGATCGACCGCGTCCGCAACGAGATGCTGCACCGGGTCGGCTTCTCCGACCTGCTCAAGCCGCGGGATAACCAGTAACGTTGTCTGGGTTGAAGAGTAGCGCCCGCGCGGCCCCACCCGTCACCGTCATCCTGAGGAGCGCGAAGCGCGTCTCGAAGGATGCGCGGCCCCGATGCAGCCGCGCGGGCGCCCGCGGGCCCGGGCACCCAAGAGACGCGGCGTGCGCCACCCAGGGGGTGGGAAGAGGTAAACAGAAGGGGTGCCCGG